>NZ_JACYNS010000028.1:0-27898 GCF_014839405.1 Frigoribacterium sp. CFBP 13605
GGGCTGCGCGGCTGACGTCGGCCGTCCCCGGCCGGGAGGCGCGGGGCCGGTCAGGCGGGGACGTCGTCGCCGGCCGTGGAGCGGCGCTGCTCGACCTCGGCCTCGAGCTTCGCCAGACGGGCGAGCCGCTCGTAGTGCTCGGCCTCGCGGTCGAGGTCGGCGAGCTGCTGCTCGGTGCTGCGGACGCGGTGGTCGAGCGTGCGGGCTGCGGCCTCGTGGTACCGGCTCTGGTCGCGGGGCCCGATCTGCTCGACTCGGCTGCCGTACTCGCGGCCCGCGGCGAACCAGACGATGCTGCCGATCAGCGGCAGGAACAGCACGATGATGATCCACAGGCCCTTGGGCAGGTGTCGCACGTCGCCTTCTGGACGCGTGACGATGTCGACGAGCGCCCCCACGATCAGCAGGAGGGGCAGGGCAGCCAGCACGAAGGTCACGGCCCGAGGGTAGGGGGTGCCGCCTGCCCGGCGGAAGCCCCGCGAGGAGGGGTGACCGCACCCCCGCCTGTGCCGCGTTCTGGGTGTGACGGGCCCTCCGGACGGTCGGTAGCGTCACCCGCATCACGGCGAGCGACCCCGGTCAGGAGGTGCGGTGCCGGTCGACCACGAAGGGTGCAGCTCCTGAAAATTCGCCTCCACCCCTGGTCAGCGGGCGGCTCTGATCGTAAGGTGGGTCGGTCCGCCCCATCGAGGAGAACCGTGAGTCGACGCGCCGTCCGTCCCAGGAAGCGCTCATGACCGACCCCTCGAACACCCGCGAGACCGTGGCGCCGGCCGAGCCGACCTCGCCCGCCGCGCCGACCGCTGCGGCCGTCGAGCAGGCGCCGGGTGCCGCCGTGCCGCTGACCCGCCGTGAGGCCCGCGCCCTCGAGCGCGCCGCTGCCGCCGCTGCCGACGCTGGTTCTGCTGCTCCCGCCTCCACGACGTCGTCCGCTGCGCCCGTCTCCGCACCGTCGTCCGCTGCGCCTCCTACTGCTCCGGTCGCTGCCGCTGCTCCTGCTGCTCCCGCCTCCGCACCGTCCTCCGTCGCTCCTGCGACCAGCCCGACGATGAACCCGGTTTCGAACGATGCACCCACGAGCAACCGGGTGCATGGTTCGGAAGTGGGTGCGACGGCCACCGAGGCGGCCCCCACGACCAGCGTCGCGCGCCGACCGCGGGCCTCCGTGCCGGCCGTGCTGCGTCGGACCCGAGACGCCGGCCGCCCGAACCCGAGCCCCCGGGCGACCCCCGGCCGTTCGCGGCTCCGGGCCGTCTCGTCGCGCGTCCGTGCCGCGACCTTGCCCGTGCTCGGCGTCTGCGCCGTCATGCTCTTCTTCACGTCGAACCTCACCCCGGCCTCGGCCAGCGACCTGGGCGGGTCGAACATCCCGACCGCCGGTGCCGCTCCGATGCCGACCCAGACCCTCGCGGCGTCGCTCGTCGTGCTGACCGTGTCCGACCGCGACGCCTTCGGGGTGACCGACGCACCGCCGCCGCCTCCGCCGCCCGAGCCCGAGCCCGTCGTGACCTCGAAGAACGTCGCGGGGTCGACGAACTCCTACCGCGCCTCCTCGGGGGCCGGCACCATCGTCAACTCGGGCATCGGTGACATCCGCTGGCCGTTCCCGGGCTCGGTCGTCCTCAGTTCGGGCTTCGGTCCCCGTGCGGCTCCGTGTGCGGCGTGCTCGAGCATGCACATGGGCCTCGACATGACGCCCGGCGGCGGCACCCCCATCGGTGC
This sequence comes from Frigoribacterium sp. CFBP 13605, assembly GCF_014839405.1. Lineage (NCBI taxonomy): Bacteria > Bacillati > Actinomycetota > Actinomycetes > Micrococcales > Microbacteriaceae > Frigoribacterium > Frigoribacterium sp. CFBP 13605. Next base: position 1,723 of record NZ_JACYNS010000028.1, read on the forward strand.
CGCGGCCGCGGGCGTGGTGCGCACGTCTGGCATGCACGGTCAGTTCGGTCAGTACGCCGTGATCGACCACGTGATCGACGGTCAGCGCGTCAGCACCCTGTACGCGCACATGCAGATCGGTTCGAGCCCGCTGGTCGCCGGGCAGACGGTCCAGGTGGGCGAGCTGGTCGGCAAGGTCGGCCGCAGTGGTGTCGCGACCGGCGAGCACCTGCACTTCGAGGTGCTGCTCGGCGGCACGACGCAGGTCGACCCCAAGGCCTGGCTCGAGGCCAACGCCGGCCGCACGCTCTAGCCAACAGCGACGCCTGACCGACCGGAACGCACGGCGCCTCCGCACGTCTGCCCTGCCGCCCGTCTGCACCGCCGCACGTCTGCACCGCCGTCTGTGCCAGCAAGGGTGCCGGTTCAGATGCGCGGACCGTCGGCGGGCCGGTTCGTCGACACCGGTCCGTCGTGGCGGCCCGTCCGGCACGAACTCGCCCGCTCTCGCGTGCGTCGGCGCCCACCCCCTCGGGCCCGGCGCCTCAGGCTCCGCGCCGCAGGCCGCGCGCTTCAGGCCGCGCGACGCGCCTCGCGCCAGGTCTGCACCTCGGCGGTGAGTTCGGCCTTGCGGCCGGCGTCGGCGAACGACGCCTCGACCGAGTTCGTCGCCAGCAGGGCGAGCATGTCGTCGTCCAGCCCGAGCACGTCGCGCAGCGCCTCGTAGTTGTCGCCCACGTAGCCGCCGAAGTAGGCGGGGTCGTCGCTGTTGACCGTGACGAGCAGCCCGGCCTCGAGCATGCGGGGCAGCGGGTGCTCGGCCAGGTCGGACACCACCGCGAGCCGCAGGTTCGACAGCGGGCAGACGGTGAGCGGCACCCGGTCGGCGACGAGGCGGGCGACGAGGGCGTCGTCCTCGAGGCTGCGCACCCCGTGGTCGACGCGTTCGACGTGCAGCAGGTCGAGGGCGTCCGTGACGTACGACGGCGGGCCTTCTTCACCGGCGTGGGCGACGACGTGCAGCCCGAGCGCGCGGGCACGGTCGAAGACGCGGGCGAACGCGGCGGGCGGGAACCCCACCTCGGAGGAGTCGAGCCCCACCCCGATCAGGTCGGAGGCGCGGTGCGCGACGGACTCGAGGGTCGCGGCCGCGTCGCCCACCGGCAGGTGCCGCAGGAAGCAGAGGATGAGCCCGCCCGTGATGCCGAACCGCTCGCGTGCCTCGCCGAGTGCCTGGGTCAGCCCGTCGATGACCTCGTCGACGTCGACGTCGCGAGAGGTGTGCGCCTGGGGGTCGAAGAACATCTCGACGTGACGCAGCCCTTGGGCGTGGGCGCGTTCGAGGTAGGCCCAGGCGAGGTCGCGGAAGTCCTGTGCGGTCTGCAGCACGGCCGTGCACGCGTAGTAGAGGTCGAGGAACTCCTGCAGCGAGCCGAAGGAGTACGCCGCGCGCAGCTCGTCGATCGAGGCGAAGGGCAGGTCGACGTCGTTGCGGTCGGCGAGGGCGAAGACGAGCTCGGGTTCGAGCGTGCCCTCGACGTGCAGGTGCAGCTCGGCCGTGGGCGGCGTCGCCAGCACGGTGCCCGAGAGGGGCGAACCCGAGAAATCCGTACCCGAGGAGTCGGTGCCCGACAGGGGCGACCGCAGGTGGTCGCGGGTCGTCGGGGTCGTGCCCGTGAGGGGCGTGCCGGGCGCGGGGGCCGCGGTCGTCGGGGAGGTGTCGATCGCCGTCATCGGGCCACCGTAGCGGCAGCATGCCACTCGGCGGGGCCCCGTGCACGATCGTTCACCGTCCCGTCACCCGGCGACCGTCTGGGGACGAGACGAGGAGGCGCGGGGCAGTTCGTCGAGGACGCCACCCGCGCCTCCTGCCCGGACGTCGAGGAGGCGCCGTGCGCGACGACCGAACACCGCGCCTCCTGCAGGTGGCTATGCCGTGAGCACGACGGCGAGCGTCTCGGGCTGGTCGTGCCCGGTCCACGTGCCGGTGAGGACCTCGACCCCGTGGTCGCCGCTGTGGCCGCCGGTCGAGGCGAGGGCGCCGGCGTCGTGTCGACCGAGCACGCGGGCGACGACGATGCGGACCGCCGCGCCGGTGACGACCGTGCGGCCCTCGACCTGGTCGACGGTGAGGCGGTCGACGTCCGGCACGGGGGTGCCCGGGCTGCCGCTGCCGACGACGGTCGAGTTCGGCTCGCGGACCTGCCGCTCGCCGTCGACCTCGAACCAGGCCTCGGCCTGCGTGCCTCCGGTCAGCACGGCCGTCGCGAGGGCCGCGGCCCAGACCGGGTCGGCCGTGCCGTCGTAGACCCACCGCGTGCCGAGCACCGAGTGCTCCGTCGTCCCGACGAGGTGCGCGTCCGCGCCGGGCAGGGGAGCGTCGCGGTAGGTGAGGGGCACCTGCAGCTGCACGCCGTCGGCCGTCGCGACGATGATCGTCTCGACGCCGACCTCGCCCGCCGGGTCGTCGAAGCGGAAGGCGGCGACGCTGCGCAGGCCCTCGTCGTCGGCGCCCTCGGACCGGGGCGGGCCCTCGAACCACGGCTGGGTGGGCACCCAGGCGTCGAGCAGGTCGATCTTGGAGGGGCTCATGCCGGCCCGGTGCAGGTGTGCCATGCCGTCGATCGTAGGGCCGACCACCGTCACCGTCGATCCCCGCCACCACCACGCCCAACCCCGCCGGCGGCACGGCCCGACCGCGCCCCGACGCCTCCAGTAACGCGACACCTGTCGTGCGTTCTCCAGCAGTCGGGCGTAGCCTGCGGCCCATGAAGGCACTCCAGTACACCCAGGTCGGTCAACACCCCGAAGTCGTCGAGATCGAGAAGCCGTCACCCGGCCCCGGGCAGGTGCTGCTGAAGGTCACGGCGGCCGGTGTCTGCCACTCCGACGAGTACGTCATGAGCCTCGGTGAAGAGGACTACACCGCGCAGGGCTACCCGCTGCCGCTCACGCTCGGGCACGAGGGCGCCGGCATCGTGGCCGAGCTCGGCGAGGGCGTCGAGCACCTGCAGGTCGGTGACGCGGTCGCCGTCTACGGCCCGTGGGGCTGTGGGCGCTGCCACCAGTGCGCCCAGGGCAAGGAGAACTACTGCGTCAACGCCGCCGCCGAGGGCATCAAGCCTCCCGGGCTCGGCGCTCCCGGGTCGATGGCCGAGTACATGATCGTCGACGACCCGCGCCACCTGGTGCCGCTCGGCGACCTCGACCCGGTCGAGAACGTGTCGCTCACCGACGCCGGCCTCACGCCGTACCACGCGATCAAGACCTCGCTCCCGAAGCTCGGCGCCGGCACCTACGCCGTGGTCATCGGCACGGGAGGCCTCGGGCACGTCGGCATCCAGATCCTGCGGGCGCTCTCGGGTGCGCAGATCATCGCACTCGACGTGAGCGACGAGAAGCTCGAGCTGGCGCAGCACGTCGGTGCGCACCACACGGTGATCAGCGACGAGCACGCCGCCGACGCCATCCGCGAGATCACCGGAGGCCTCGGCGTCCAGGCCGTCTTCGACTTCGTCGGGGCGGGGCCGACGATGGACACGGCCGTCGCGGTCGCCGCGGCGGACGCCGACGTGACCATCGTCGGCATCGGTGGCGGCACCGTCGAGCTCGGCTTCGGCGCGATCGCCTACGACGTCGCCGTGCGCATCCCCTACTGGGGCAGCCGCAGCGAACTGATCGAGGTCCTCGACCTCGCCCGCGCCGGCCAGGTCGAGGTCGCCACGCAGCGCTACTCGCTCGACGACGGCCCGAAGGCCTACGAGGCCCTCACCGCCGGCACCGTCCGCGGCCGGGCCGTCATCGTCCCCTGACGCGACCACCCCGAGGAGGCGCGGTGCCGGATTCCGCGCACCGCGCCTCCTGCAGGTCGCAGCGGCCGATCGGCCGCACCTGACCCCGTCGTCGCGACGGGGAACGGGGTCCTGGCGCCGGCGAGCACCGCAGGAGTGAGCGTCGACACGTTGTGGCTGGGAACGCTGTGTGGCGTGATTCCGACGATGCTGTGTGGCCTAGCTCGCCCTGTCGGCGTGGCCGGTCGGGTCAGGGCTTGCCGTGCTCGGCGTGTGCCTGGTCGTGGGCATCGGGGTGGTCACCCATCATGCGGAGCATGGGCCATGAGCCGCTGCGGGTGAAGACGACGAGCAGGAACGCCGCGACGAGCAGGAACACGATGTTGAGCCAGGTGGTGTAGTTCCAGCTGATCGAGGTCGTCACGATGGTGAGGTGCCGGTTCGTGGGGACGAGGTGCAGCGGGGTGAAGAGCAGTTCGACGGCGTAGCCGGCGAGGACCATGGCGCCGTAGAAGATCCCGGTGATGCGGAGGGCTGCTCTCCAGCCGTAGTACTTCCGGTAGATGATGATGATCGGGATGATGATCAGGTCGGCGAAGATGAAGCTGATCACACCGCCGAAGCTGATCCCACCGTTCCAGAGGACCGCTGCGAGGGGGACGTTGCCGACGGAGCAGACGAAGCTCACCATCGCCAGGATCGGCCCGATGAGCGGGTCGATCAGGAACGCGAGCGTCGGGTGTCCATCGAGGAACAGTGCTTGCAGCCACGCCTTCGGGACCCAGGCGTCGAAGGCGCCGGCGATGAGTAGCCCGATGACGATGTCGCGGATGACGGATGCCCAGTCCATGACGAAGTACTGCGACACGCTCGTGAGCCCGGGCCTCGAGAACAGTCGCCGCCAGAAGCCCTGGTCGCCCTGCACGGACATGTCCATGGCTGCATGGCCCTCCATCGCGCCGGCGAGTCCCTTGTCGGCCTGTTCGCGGGCGGCGTCGACGATCTTCCCGCGCATTCAGAGCCGGAACCCGAGGGCGATGAGGATGATCATCAGTGGTCCACCGACGAACTCCGCTGCGGTGAACTGCCAGCCCATGACGAACGCGAGGATCAAGCCGAGCTCGACGACGAGGTTCGTGGAGGCGACCTCGAACGCCATGGCCGACGACAGGCTCGCGCCCTTGCGGAAGAGCGTCCGTGCGAGGGCGACGGCGGCGTAGGAGCAGGACGAGGACAGTGCGCCCAGGCCGGTTGCGACGCTGATCGCTCGGGGGGAGTCGTCGCGCATGAGCTTGGTGATCTGGTCGGTGCGGACGACGGCTTGGATGACGCCGGAGAGAGTGAAGCCGAGGATGAGGGGCCAGAGGATCTCCCACCCCATCGAGCCGGCTGCTACCAGGGCGTCACCGACTGCGTTGATCACGAACACGTACACCTGCTTCTTCACGTCGCGGGCATGTTCTGCAGCGACAGGGTGGTCACAAAGGGGGGAAGAACCGGTCTCGGGCCGAGGCGGACTGCGTTGCCCGCCTCGACCCTCGACTGGTGTCACGTGGACGCGAGCATGTCCTTCATCTGCGTGATCTGCTCGGTCTGGCTCGACACGATCGACTTCGCCATCGCGACCGCGTCGGTGTTCATGCCCTTGTCGACTTCGCTCCTGGCCATGTCGACGGCGCCCTCGTGGTGCTGGACCATCTGCTGCAGGAACAGCTTTCCGGCGTCCTTTGCGGATGCCTGGTCAAGGTCGGTCATGTCGGAATCGGACATCATCCCGGACATGGAGTGCCCCGACTCCGTGGGCTCACCCCAGCCCTGCAGCCAGCTGGCGAGCTGAATGATCTCCGGACCCTGCTCGGCCTTGATCTGCTCCGCCAGGGTGGCGACGTCGGGGTCGACACCGTCGCCCTTGGCGAGGAGCGCGTCGCTCATCTCGACGGCCTGCTCGTGGTGCGGCAGCATCATCTGCGCGAACATCACGTCCTGGTCGTCGTGCGCCGACGCGGCCGAGCTCGACGAGGCGGACGAGCCCGCGTCGGAGCTGCTGTCGTTCGTGGAGCAGCTCGCGAGGGTCAGGCCGAGGGTGAGCGAGGCGGCGATCGCGAGGGTGCGCGTGGTCGTGGTGGTGTGCATGGAAGGTCCATTCCCGTGGATGCGTCAGCTGGTCCGGGTAGGCGGATGCCTCCCGGTTCTGGGCATGCGGGAGCCGCCCTGCGGCGGTGTGGTCCCGCAGGGGGCGGATCAGATGCGGATGATCTGCAGTGCCGTCAGTGACGGTGGTTTCGGTGCTGCGATGTGGCGCGGCAGCCGGTCAGCCAGCGCAAGCAGTCGCGACAGCAGCGCGATGACACCGCCGGTCCGTGCGCGCAGTAGCGCCCATGCGAACAGGGCGATCGTCAGCGCGCACGCCATCCCCATCAGCGAGCACATCAGCGCGCACAGGCCGCTGTCGCAGCCGGCGTCGGTGAGGACCGTCAGCACCGCGGCCGCGGGAGCGGCATGCTCCCCGTGGCGGTTTCCGACGGCATGGACGTGCTCGGTGGTGGCGGCGGGAGCTGCCATCGGGTGCTCGTGGCCGTCGGTGTGGCCGGCCATCGTGTGCATCAGGACCGTGAACCCGACCAGCAGCAGCAACGCCAGCGTCGCCGTGACCTGCAACAGCAGCCGGCGACGCGGGGAGGCGGTGGTGGCGAGCATCGATTCTTCGATCAGGACGAGGGGTGGGGGATCGTCGGGCTGCAGCGGAAGCACGTTCCGTTGCGAGGTCGACCGAATCGAACTGTACCCCCTGGGGGTATGCGCTGTCTCGGGCGGCCAGCCGATCGATCAGCACAGGGTAGGCATCGCGCGACCGTGCCGTGCCAGAGGGACATTCACTAGCCGATCCCAAGAACGACGGATGTGTGACAGCGGTGCCCTTGGTACAGGGTCGTCACCCGCGTCTGCCACCCGTTTCGCCGGGAGTGAGGACGGCTGCCTGCGACCGCCGATCTTTTTCGGCCTTTTTCGGCCGCGGATGAACTCCTGGATGAGCTGCGTCGTGTTCGTAGTAAGCGGGCTACCTGGGCCGGCGTACCAGCAGGAGGAAATATGCACAAGCGAATGACCATCACGCTCACGACGGCCGTCTTGGCCGCGGCCGCTCTCTCCGGGTGCGCCACATCTGCCGAATCATCCACGACGACCGACTCCACCGAGCCGGCCCCCGCCGAGACCACCGCGGCAGCGGCAGTCCTCGGCACCGCAACGTCTCCCTTGGGCGAAATCATCACCGACGACGCCGGGTACACGATCTACACGTTCAAGATGGACGAGCAGGACTCGGGCACCAGCAACTGCTACGACGAATGCGCCATGACCTGGCCGGCAGTCGAAGCCTCCGACACGTCCTCCCCAGACGGCATCACGGGCAAGATCGGTTCCCTCACCCGCACGGACGGGACAACCCAGCTGACCGTCGACGGCTGGCCGGTGTACCGGTTCGCGAAGGACACCGAACCGGGACAGGTCAACGGACAGGGCGTGAAGGATGCCTGGTACGTCCTCCAGCCGGACGGCACGATCAACATGGAAGCAGGCACTGAGGGCTCAGCAACCCCAGCGTCCTGATCGCGCGCGTGCCTGCCGGACAGAACTCTCCGGGTTGCAGGCCCTCGCAGCTCCACGACCCCACCCGAGCAAAGGAGCCACAAGGCAGTGCTCATCGACATGAAAGCAGAGACAGTGGGTGCGAATGCGTCGACTCCTTCCGCTCAGACGGTGAACCCATGTCCTGGCCATGTCGATGGCATGAGGTTCGACCGCTGGTGCGCATCGGCGTTTCCCGTTGCGCTCGCTACAGGCACGATGAAAGGCGGTCCTGGATCAGGCACTGGCCGGACTTCACCGGCGCGAGGCGGTGAAGGTCATGACCCGAGCCAGTGACGAGCTCTTGTCGGCATTGTTCGAGTGCCACGGCGGGGCGCTTCGCCGTTACACACACAGCCTCACTCGGAACGCGGCGCTGACCGAGGACATCGTTCAGGAGACGATGCTGAGAGCATGGCAGCGTCCCAAGGTGCTGGAGCTCGACAAGGATGCTGCTCAAGCGTGGCTGTTCACCGTCGCTCGGCGCCTCGTCATCGACGACGCACGATCTGCCCGGAGTCGACGAGAAGTGGCAGCCCCTGGCGAGGGAGAAGGCGCTGCTCTCGATCGCACTGATGCGGTCCTGGACAGCATCATGGTTGCGGACGCGCTGGCGTCGCTCTCCGACCAGCACCGTCAAGTCGTCGTCTGTGCGTACTTCGCTGGTCAGAGCATTCCTGAAATTTCGAGACGGCTTGGCATCCCAGAAGGAACCGCGAAATCGCGGCTCCACTACGGGTTGCGCGGGCTGAGGCTAGCCCTCCAAGAAAGGGGCGTCACACGATGACTGAGCATCCCGATCTCCAAGCTCACGAGGACCGTTACCAGGACTGGGACGCGTCCTACGTCCTCGGAGCGCTCCCCACCGATGAACGTCGCGAATACGAGCAGCACCTCAGTACCTGCGCCAACTGCCGTGAAGCGGTGACGGAACTTGCGGGTCTCCCAGGCATCCTGAGCCAGATCTCGCCGGAAGAGGCCCTTGCCATCCATTCACCTCTGGGTTCGGACGACACTCCGGCGCCATCAGAAACGTTGTCGCTGATGGCCCACCGCGTCCGCAAGAGTCAACGCCGCCGCCGAGGAGTCATGGCTCTCGCAGTTGCCGCTGCTGTTGCTGCCGCCGTCTTCGGGGGGCTCGCCGTAGGCGCAAGAAACGACGTCGGCCCAGCGACGGCCCAGATGACGTTCCAGCCAATGGACCCCGGAACCGACTCCACCACCCTTACTGCGGGTCTGCAGATCGAGGAGAAATCTTGGGGCACGAGGCTCGATTGGAACTGCGACTACGGCGCGGACGCGCCAGACAACTCCGGATACGAGCTCGTGGTCACACAAACGGACAACACCACGCTCACCGTCGCGACGTGGGACGCAGCCGGCTCGCGTGCCGCAGATCTGTCTGCGTCGACAGCCATTCCCAGCCTGAAGATCGCGAGTGTAGAAATCCGCTTGAAGGGATCCACGGTCGCGTTGGCTCGGCTAGACACCTGAGTACCTCGCGAACGAGACGCCCGTTAGACGGTCGTCATCCGGTCGCGTAGAAAGTCAAGGGCGCAGCTACGGCAGCCGTGAAGTATGGATACTCTCTGGCCGAAACGGCCGGAGCAATCATTTCGGAGGGATAAGCCCGTGTATGCAGCTGGTGCAAATGGTTGGTGGCCCATCGCCGTCGCCATCGTCACGATTGTCTTCATCGCCGTGTTGGTCATCCAGCATCGCAAGAAGAAGTAGCTAGACAGGAAAGGTCGGGCCTAGCTTCGGCTAGGCCCGCTTTACAGTTCCGTCAATCCACGAGTCGATGCGTCGCGCGACTTCGTGCCCTCTGCCCGCAGGGCGACGAGACGTTGGCTGCAAAAAGCTCAGCATGAGGGCCAGCACGGGTGTGGAGTGTCCGAAGCCCAGCTCATCCGTCCACTCGAGATATGCGTGCTCTCGCAACAACCTGACGTGCTCCCGATTGATGCGAGTCGTTCGGAACAGGCCACGGATGACAGCTTCGTCGTCAGAAAGAGTGAGGGATAAACGCAGGAGGCGAACAAGTAAGACGATGCACGCGCCTGCCAGAACACCGAACGCGATTTGCCCGGGAAGCCCAGAAATGAAGATGGTCGTGCCCCCGAAAACAACGACCATCCCAGCCGCCAGAAGACCGTAAAACGCTCTTGCCGCTGGGTCTAGGGAGATGATCTCGGGTGCCGGCACGTCCCCAACTATGCGGTACGGCCGCGACTGGCAGACCGACAATGCGCCACATGCGTCGGAATACCCGCACCTCGAATGTGCACCGGGGTCTCTACGTTTCGATTTCAGTGTCCGATAGACGGTCGTTCATCGGGACACCTACTCGAGCTGTTCTCGGCCGGCTGGGGTCAAGTAGCTCCTGGCCTGCGGATTCGCGCATGCCTGTCCCGCAAAAATGCCCGGTGACGGGGGCCTGAACGCTACAGTCGTCGGATGCTAATCGGCTACGCCCGCGTATCAACGTCCGGACAGGATCTCGCAGCACAGCGTGACGGCCTTGCAGCACTAGGTGTTGACGATCAACACGTTCATGTTGACCATGGCTTGTCGGGGACGACTCGAGCCCGGCCCGGTCTCCGCGAGGCCCTGGCTGCGTGCCGTGCCGGCGACGTCTTGGTCGTCACAAAGCTCGACCGTCTCGCCCGATCACTCCGGGACGCGACCGATATTGCGGACGAGCTGACGAAGAAGGGCGTCTCGCTGAACCTCGGGGGAGCGGTCTACGACCCCACCGATCCCGTGGGTCGGCTCCTGTTCAACGTCCTCGGGATGGTGGCCGAGTTCGAGGCCGACCTCATCCGGGCCCGCACCCGGGAGGGGATGGCGATCGCGAAGGCTGCCGGCAAGCTCCGCGGCCGAAAGCCCAAGCTCACCCCCTCGCAAGAGAGGCACCTGGTGCAGCTGCACCGCACCGGCGCCCACACGACGAGCGAGATCGCGGAGCTCTTCGGTGTCGCCCGCTCGACGGTCTATCGTGCGGTTCAACGAGGGGAGCAGTCCTGATGTGGTTCCACAAGCGAGTCAGAGCGAGGACGAGACCGTTGGTCGCGGAAGACAATGCTGCTGTCGACCATGGCGGATTTGTGGAAACTGAGGTGACTGATCGGGACGTGATCGCGATCCTGCTGGTCGTCGCGCTCACGCGAGAGGCCGATGAATGGTGCGGCCCTGAGCTTGCCGTCGCTTGGTTGATGGCGGGCCATGACAGCTTGAACATTCGCCTTCTTGCTGGCGAGTCCAAGAGCCTGCCTGCAAGCGAGAACCTTCGGTACCTCCTCGCGATCGGCACCGATCTAGGGTTGACCACCGACGATGACGAGGCTGGCCGTCGAACTCTTGTTGTCGAGAGTCTGCGCTTGATCGCTGGTCGCGACGAGAGGTATCTGCAGCTTTCGGAAGCCTTGCGAGGATTCAGTTTCAGATTCAGGGATGACACGTGGGTGCCTGGGGTCGAGGCCTTGCTGATCATGAGCGGTGTCGACGAGCTGCCACCAAAACAGTTGTCGGATCTCATCGCCACCGAGGCTGCCGAGTTACTTGCCACGTCCGGGCCCTTGCGTGGGTAGCGCCAGGAGCCCCTGCACGCGCAGAGGAGGGAAGGGCGGCTTTGGTGTGTCGCAGTAGACGATCGGCTTCAGGGCGGATCGCGAAACCTGCATACTCGCTCCATGAGCAATCCCGCAGGCGATTCCGGCCGTGCCGTGCGGCGGCGGCTTCGAGAGACGCTGTGCCCGGACTGCGAACACCCATGGGAAGAGCACCGGGGTTCAGCCTTTGAGGGGCCGGTGGCCTGTGGGGAGTGCAAGTACGAAGAGGACCACGGGCAGCAGGTCCGTGGTCGAGAGAAGTGCTGGAACATCGTGCCTCATGCGTTGTTCGTGCCGCCGACGGCCCGAGAGCTAGAGCGAGCAGCGCCACTCCACAGAAAAGTTCTTCTGCGATTCGGGCAGTTGATGCTGGCGGTGTTGCATCTAGTAGTGCGTTAGCCCTGACCGAGGGTGCCCGATAGACGATCGGCTATCGCAAGGCTGTTTCACTGGCCCCGACTGCAGGCCGGGAATGTGCGTCGTGGTGCCGCGATGTCCAGCATTAACCTACGTACATGGGGCTAAATGAACTTCGCAGACTTTCGGTGCTCGATGCCGCGTTCACCATTCATATTCGCTATCTGTCTGTGACGATCGAGGAAGTCTTCCCGTCTTTAACTGCCGATCAGGTCGCTCAGGTGTGGAACCGCGTGCACGAGTTCGCGAAGGTGACCTCCAGGTGGGGTGCGGAGACGATGGACCTCTTCTACGAGCGAATTAGTGAAGAGCGTTCTCGTAAGCAGGCGTTTGACGAGTTGGCGAGGCGTCATGACCGCGAATACGAGGAGGCGTGGGCCGACTTCTCGAAAGACAGTCGTTTCGCAGGGGAGTCTCTTGCGCAGAGACTGAATCGATAGATCGAAACCGGTGCCCGTCGACCTGCGTCACGAAGCGTCGTCCGTGCGAGTCTCTTCTCGTTCCGATAGGGGATCGGAGACCGGGCAGCCAGGCGATGGAACGAACGCTGACCCCCGCGATAAACCCAGGCATACTCATGAGATGAGGCCTCGCCCGCACCCAAACCAAGTCCGCATGCGACTGCGCCTGGGGTTGATCGGTGCCGTCGTCGGCGTTCTTGAGGTGGTCGGTTTCGCGATCGTTAGTGCCACGACAGACCTCAGCGGCTTTACCGGCATCGGAATCGGAATAGTGACGATCGTCGTTTTCGGTGGCCAAGCAATCTGGGCGTTTGTGCAGCCGCGACATTTGGACAACTCCTGAAGCTGCACCGTCGTGCTGCCAGGAAGGTGGACAACCGTCCCATTTGCCGATCGGTTACCGGCCGCGGCGGGACGCAATGAAGGCGTAGATGAGGCAGCCGCGCCCACCCAGGGAACATGCTCCGACGACAAGCCATCCGGCGTAGCCCCTGCTCACGACAGTGAGATCAGCTGACGTGAAAAAGAGGGTGGCGGCGACGGCGAGAGCTCCGAGGCCCAGAACGATCATGATGGGGGCTTCGCTGCGCTTCATGGGGTCATCCAACCTGTATGAGTGAAGGTGCGGCAACGCGATGCGTTTCTGCCCCGTCTCGATTGACGATCGCTCACTGATTCGGCGTGTCCGTGGGCTTGTCGTCTTCGTCCTCAGGCTCGAAGCCGCGGTCAAAGACTTTGTCGGCCCGGTGCCAGACCTGAATGCCGATCGTGAAGACCAACACGGGCAGCGCGCCGGCCAGGCGAAGAAGCCATGGCAGATCAGGGGCGACCAGGTCGGCCACGAGTGGGCCGGCGACAAGCAGCACTGCCGTGATGATTAGCCCGGAGGCCAGCCGCTTCCGCCGCTGCGCCGCAGGAGTTTGCATGGCTCAGTGTGCAACGAATCGGCCTCTATCGCGCGCACGTGTTCCACTCCGCACGAGCCCGCTAGCTGATCGCATACTGACTCGGAGTGGGAGTTGGTTCAATGACTGCTTGATGTTGATCCATGGTTCCCACGTCACCGCTAGGAGTCGCGCGTCCGGAAACGAGCCCGGTTAGGCTCTGGCTCACGAACGAGGAGGATGTGTGTCAAAGGCGCCGCAGGCGACGCCGTATGAGGAAGCGATCATCGCCATCTGCTTGGGCGTTTTCTTCATCGGCGTTGGCCTCTTCATGAGGTTCACGAGTCACGACCTTGGTGAGCCGATGGGCCGGGTAGGGCTTCCGGGCTGGGCTCTTGTCGGACTGCTGTGGATCAGCGGCGCCGGTGCAGTCGGGGTGGGCGTTATCCGGCTCCTTAGAGGTGCTCGTCCCTGAATCAGGCGCCCGATTGGGGGATCGACCATCGGCTTGGGCGCTTGCGAGTCAGCTCAGGGCGGCGCCGACGCCAGCTACGAGAATTCCGGTCCCCAATCCGATCATGATCGTCATGGTGAGGAAGGGGCGGCTCCCTACTTGGATACTTCCCCGTTTCGTGAGGTTGAAGGCGTAGGCGAAACCCTCCACGACGACGAGAGCGCCGATGATGGTGATGACGAGCGGAACAGGCTCCATGATTCGAACCGTAGTGCAGGGCTGTCAACGGCTTGGCCGCGCGCTCATGTTCGCCGCCCGATAGGGGATCGGTCATCGAGATCAGTTTCGGACTGACCTGTCGAGACAGCCGGCGCCCCGTAGCTGCGGGGGAGTGGCTAGCGTCCGCCGGTGGTCGGTGACCGATCGGCTTCAGGGCGGATCGCAAGAGCTGCATACTCGCTCCATGAGCAATCCCGCAGGCGCTTCCGGCCGTGCCGTGCGGCGGCGGCTTCGAGAGACGCTGTGCCCGGACTGCGAACACCCATGGGAAGAGCACCGGAGTTCAGCCTTTAAGGGGCCGGCGGCCTGTGGGGAGTGCCAATACGAAGAGGACCACGGGCAGCAGGTCCCTGCTCAAGAGAAGTGTTGGAACAGCTTGCCTCATGCCCTGTTCGTGAGGCCGACGGCCCGAGAGCTAGAGCGAGCAGCGCCACTCCGCAGAAAAGTTCTTCTGCGATTCGGGCAGTTGATGCTGGCGGCGTTACGTCTAGTACTGCGTTGGCCCTGACCAAGGGTGCCCGATAGACGATCGTCATCCGTACCAACCGTTGGGGCCAGCGGCTTCGGAGAGGCGTGCGTGCTCAGCAGGATCGGTCAAGCGCCAACCGTAGGGAGCTGACTGCACGTAGCTGGCGCCGTTGCTCTCTATGCGTGCGCGCCCGTCCATGAGCCCGCTGGTGAAGACTTCCTCGTCGATCCAGATGAGGAGCTGCTGGAGCCAATCCTCGGCTTGTTCGGGGGGAGCGTAGAGCCAGTACTGGGGTTCGCCGCTGGAGGGGAGGGCGATGAGGAGTCGCGCGGAGTGGCCGTCGCGCTGGGTGAGTTCGACATCGACGTGTCCGGGCGAGGTGCGGATGTCTCGCATCTCGTAGTCGAGGTACGACAGGTCCATCCCGGCAGACCGACTCTTGTGCTCGACTCTTCTCATCGCGGTCACGATCTCTGCATCGGTCAGCATGCGCTCAGCATGTCATCTCGCTTCAACGATCCGACGCGCTGGTTGATGTGGCGCGGTAGGGGAGCCGAGCGGAACGGTCTCCATGCTCGAACCTTATGGCAGGGCCACGACTGGCTTGGACGGCCCACCGCGGCCGGTAGGGGATCGTCTGCCGGCACGAAGTTCAGTCGTCGCTCTCGGTTTTGTGCGAGGGGCCCGAATTGATCGAAAGGCCTCGGAACACGAAGAGAGAGCTGGCGACACTCCTCACGCTGATCGCCGTGCTCACCCAAGGTGTTGAGTGGTCGAGCACGAATGCGTCGGATTCAAGGCCGACTTGGGGGAGCGGCCAAGGTGGATTCTTCGTCGTTAGCCCTCGCTACGCGGGTGGTTCCACGCCTACGGGAGGTGCGTGGGGGAGGTGCCGGTTTACGGTCAGTGGATGACCAAGGAAGTGCATGCACCGGGCGGCAAAATCGTGGGGCCCTCTTCGCAGGTGATGATGATCCCCTCTTCCGTTTTCGGCGGACTTCTTGCCGCACTTGCAGCTTCGGGAGACGGTGTCACTGGCGTCACATTTGGCGTGTCCGTGACTCTTGCTGCTGTTGCTGTGGTGTCCGCGATCTTGGGGTGGCGAAGAGCCAAGTCCGTCGAGGCTCTGTCACCGTTCCTCCTTTGGAGCAGCGCCGACTATCCCTTCTCGCAGCTCGACCCGGACAGGCGACGACTCCTGGTCCGACAGATGTTCGGACGGGAACCGGTGACAGCTGAGAACGCGGAGTTAGTCCGTTTCTTGATTCGCCGTAAGCGGCGTCGTGCGACCGCGCTGATGCCGTCGCTTTTAGCTATGTTTCTCATCCTGGCCGCGCTGGCGATCGCAGCGGGCTATCCGGGGTGGGGTTTGCTTGGAGCAGTTTTCCTACTTGCGGTCTTGGTTACGGCAATCCAGTACGAGAAGCGACGCGAGGACCGAGTGCTCAGGCTCACGGACGAGGCCAACCTAGATAAGGAGTGATGTACTCCGAAGCCGACTCTGGCAACTTTGCAAGCTGTTTTTTCCGTCGATAAGGAGCAATTGATGTCGTCCAAGATGCCTCGCTGGCGAAAGCGCATGGGTGTGGCCACGATCTTCTACGCGCTCGGCGCCACGCTGTTCATTGTCAACGTGTTCATTGACCTGCCCAAAGGGCTGAGTCTTCTGGGCGTGGCGCTCATCGCGATCGGCCTTTACTTCAACATTCGCGCTATGGCTGAAATGCGTCGCTGACGTCCGTCACTCGACGCCGGTCTCATCCGCGGGCGGCGAAGCCGTAAGTGGAGTAAGTGAAAGACCACCCGCCCGATAGGGGATCCGTGCCTGGAATGCTTGCGAGGTCGGGTCAGGTTCGTCGTTCCATGCAGATCAGGTCAGGACGCGGGTCCCATGAGGCAACGGCTTGAAAGCCGCGTCGGGAGTAGAGCCTGATCGCGTCATCGCGCCACCTCCACACTGTCAGCCGGAGCGGGCGCTGCTTGTCACGTGTCAGCGCTGCGTTGAGGAGTGCGGATCCTGCGCCAGTTCCGCGAGCAGCTGGATCGACCCACACTCTCTTCAGTTCGTCCGCGTCCTGGTCGCCAAGGACCACAGCGACGCCGACTAGGTGGCCCTGCAACTCAGCCACGTACACGTCGGCAGAGGCATACGCGGAGCAAGGCTCGTCGACCTCATGGCGGTACTTCTCAGGCAATGGCGTCGGACCGTGGGCGCCGTCTAGGTGCTCGGCCTTTTCCCGCTCGGTCTGGATGAGGTAGTCGGCGACGAGCTTTCCTACCTGCGCTGCGTCACTTCCGGTGGGATCCGCACGACGGACGGTCGGCACGAGTTGCTCGGGGGTGGACATGCCACCATCATTTCGTGCCGCGCGGAACAAACGTGCACTGCCCGATAGACGATCAGCTTCCGGACGCGCCCATAAGTCAGAGGTCGAATTCCCCGTTGTCCCTACGGAAGCTGGGACGGGGGCTGTTGCCCCCAGAACGGGTTACGCGATAGTGACGCGGATACCGTCCTCGCTTGCTACGTAGCGCTCATCTGACGTCCCTCTTTCGATCGCGAAGGATTCGCCGGAAGAGTAAGGAGTTAGAACGACTAATTGGTGCAAGCCGCCCTTTTCTCGTTCCCAGACCTGGTTGAGAGAGTCGTCTGCCGTGAACCCGGCATCGGTGAGGCCCTGAGCTACTTCTTCTCCCACGTCCGTTCCTTCGAGGAAGTACTGCAGAGTTGTTGGCGTTGGGCCGCCTTCCGTGCCGGAAACTGCAGCAACGGAGTCGGAGTCGTCAAGACCAATGTCAATCGCAATGAGCAGTTGTGAGAAAAATCGCTCTTCGAAGGTGTCCCTACTGCACGCGCTCAGTCCGAAGGTGCTTGCCACGAAGGCAAGCAGGGCAACGACAAGTCGAACGCGTCGAGACATGACTCCCCTTGGCTTGTGGCCTAGTTGGCAATCATGCACCACGACACCGTGTCGTCAGCCATGGACATCAATGGCTCGACCGAGTACATCGACTCCGGTGGCAACACTGATCAGAAGACAGGCCCAAGCGACTCGCCCCAAGAATTAATTGACATAACGAAAATTGTCGGTCAAGCAGGTTTATGGATGAGCATGCTTCTGATTGCTCCATGAGCGATCGTTTCTGACTGCCTGATAGGGGATCGTTCATTGGATCGATTCGTTCCTGCGGTGNTGGTGTCGCGGAGCCATCCTCAGCGAGCACGAGGATGTCCACGACCCGACCGCGGATACGAGTTTCGATGGGGGAGTCGTGGTGGGTCTCGATCAACCGCACTTGTCCGTCCGCGTCCCGCCAACGAAGACAGCCCAGGTCGACTACATCGTTGCGTTCGATCGCCGGGCCGCAACATTCGTGCTCCCAATCGCCCACTTCGACTGTGACTCTCAAGGGTGCTCCTTCCGTGGCTCGTGTCGGCACGTTAGCGGAGTCGAAGCTGGTGCCCGTTAGTCGATCGCCGGCCGGGCAGTCGCTTAAGCACTAACTGGCACATCCATGGACTTCACGGGAGTTGGTGTTCGGGGGCGGTCAGCTACTTCTTCCACCAGAAGTCAGGTCTGCCCCCGAAAGCTTCGTGCATCTCCAAGACGATGTCCTGTTCGGGCTCACGGAAGAGGACCGGAACGCCGTCGGTGGTCACGGTCAGGCTTCCCTGTGAGTTGTCATCCAAGGCCTGTAAGCCGACAACCGTGCGACCATCTGCGCCCGTTGTCGCGCCCGTCATGCGCCAGCGGTCCCGGGACCTTGACCAGATACCCATCCTTAGGGGGAAGAAAAGACCCAGGTGAGCTGGCATGTTTTCAACGGTGCCTCGATCGACGTCCTCTTCATCGCGTTGCCCAGGGGAGGTCAGTAGCAGTCCGTCGATGGGGTTGTAAACGTCTCGTATGCCAGCGGCGTGGTCGACGCTTTCCCAGCAGCCCGTCTCGGGATCAGCCCACACCTCGTAACGGGTTTCGTCTCCACCGCTGGAGACGATGATGTGCCCGTGGAACTTGCGAGATACCTGTGGATCAAGCAGCTGGCCGATGACGGTCGTCAAAGTGCCAACCGGGCCAGTGTCCGTGTGCGCCATATGAACCATTCTCGTTGATACACCGCCAAGAGCGTTGACGTAGAAGGGCATGGCTGTCTCTGAAGTCGGGCCAGAAGATAAAACGGGGTGTTGCCCGATAGCCGATCGCCAAAAGGGACGTGGTTTGTGCCGTCGCGAGGACGGCCAGTCCTGGGGACGCTTCCTCGACTAGGGGCCATTGGAGGGCGTTGGATCATCGGCCTGGACGGTGGGCTCTCGAGGGCTATTCTTCCGACGTGAACGAGTACGCCCGTCCTGTCTTCGCAGGCGTCCGCGAAGGGGAGCGTTCCCACAACATGGGCGACCAGCCGACCTGGGATTCTGGGGAGCGGTTCCGCCCCGTTGGCGCTGTTGCGCAGGCTCTCATCGAGTATGTCGATCG
Organism: Frigoribacterium sp. CFBP 13605; assembly: GCF_014839405.1. Classification (NCBI taxonomy): domain Bacteria; kingdom Bacillati; phylum Actinomycetota; class Actinomycetes; order Micrococcales; family Microbacteriaceae; genus Frigoribacterium; species Frigoribacterium sp. CFBP 13605. The sequence goes on from NZ_JACYNS010000028.1 coordinate 20,173, forward strand.
TGAGTACGACGTCGTCGTCGATGCTCCGGTCGCGCTGCCGCCCACACACGCCCGGGGGCTCGGCCACGACGTGTCACGCATTGTTCGCATCTCGTCGCGTCGCTCCGGCGAGGTCACGGTGTGGCTGGTATTCGGCGCGGCGCCAGGAGTCATCTCTGTTTTCGCAGGGCTCTTCAGCCAGTTCGACATGTGGTTCTGCGGTTGTGACTTGTGCGATGAGACCTGGCAGGAGGTCGCCGACGCCTTGGAGGAAGTGTTCCTGCAGCTGGCCCGCGGTGGCGTGGCTGAAGGCCTTAAGCCGGGGCGGTCTGGACAAGCTCGGTGGTCTTTGACTAGCTCGAGCAGGGACTGGTCAGGCGTCATGCCACTCAAGGGCGTTCGCAGGCGTGAGCGACGCCTCTGGGCTGAGCGTCTGACTGAGTTGTCCGAAGGTCGTTGGTCCGGGTGGACCCCACGCCCGTAGGCCCTGCGCCACGCTGATCAAGACCACGCAACTTAACGCGAGGTGCTCCGTTCCGATAGGGGATCGCCCACTGAGTCACTTGCTGTGGTGCGAGCGCACTCGGAGTGGAGGCCGTCGTGGTCGTTCCGCATCGTCGGTGAACGTGGGCGGAAACGGTGCTCACGGTCGTACCGTCGAGGGATGCAGCAGCCCAGCGGCCTCGATCGGCTCGTATCGGAATGGCGGAGCTCCGGACCAGGAGGTGCGCGCTTCGTGCCGGGCTTCGACCCATCAGGTGGAGGAGCAGCGGCGAAAGTTCTCGTGCTGATGGAATCACCCGGTCCTGCCACGATCAGGCAGGGCGAGGACGCGATCAGCAGTGAGGACAACCCGGGGCCGACGGCGTCAGCGTTCAGGCGAGCACGGATCGAGTCGGGTCTGGGCAGGAGCGTCTACCTGCGATGGAACATCGTCCCGTGGGCCCTTGGTCGGGCGCCGACCGTCACCGATCTCGAAGACGCACGCCCTGCCCTCGCTCAGCTGCTCGGTTCTCTGCCGCAGCTGCGAGCGATCGTGACCTTCGGCACTCCAGCCCTGACGGGCGTGATGAGGTACTTCACCCTGGAACCGCGTGCGAGGGTCCTTCCCGTGCTCGCGGCACCCCATCTGTCGCCGGCGAACGCCACCCGTGCCGGCGAGAAGCACCTGCGGGCCGTCACGGCCCTACGGCACGCATCGCTTCTCTGATCATCTCGCCGAGGAGTGGGGGCTGTGCTGCAACGTGGCTATCACGGCGAGGAGATCCCGTGCCCCGGCGCTCGGACTTGCCGACCACACGGCGCGAAACGGTCGCCTCAGGTCGACGGCTGCCGGGACGGTGACGAGGCGCCCGGCGCGGAGGTCGTCCTCGACCAGCAACGAGCTGATGACTCCCGGGCCCACACCGCCGGCGATGGCCGCCCGGATGGCGCCCGTCGACGACAACTGCGCAGCGGGTTCTGCCATCAGGGCAGGGTCGATCCCCAGGGCGAGCTCGAGGGTCCGGCGGGTGCCCGAGCCCGACTCCCGAGACACGAGCGGTGTGGATGCGAGATGCGCTGCCGTCACGGGCTCGGACTTCGATGCCCATGCGTGCCCGGGCGAGACGACGACGAGCAGTTCGTCGACACCCAGGACGGTGCTGGCGAGCCCGTCGGCCTCATCGGGGGTCTCGGTGAACCCGAGGTGCGCGCGCCCCGAACGGACCTCGTCGACGACCCAGTCGCTGTTGCCCGATTCCAGGCGCACCCGGACACGATCCGCTGCCGCTGTCATCCAGCGGGGCATCAGCGCCTCTGACACCGTCTGACTCGCCGCGACGAGGAGAGCGTCGGAGGCGCCGGTCATCAGGGTGTGCAGCGATCGTTCGAAGGTGGTCGCCGCCTCGAGCAGGGGTCGGCCCCACTCGCACACCAGGAGTCCGTGCTCGGTGAGCGCCGAGCCGGCCCGAGAGCGGACGAGCAACGTGCGACCCAGCCGCCGCTCGGTGCTCGTGATGCGAGACGATGCCGCCTGCTGGCTGATGCCCACCGATGTCGCGGCACGGCCAAGACTGCCCGATCTCGAGATCGCCTCCAGCAGTCGGAGCGTCTCGAGGTCAACAGGGAGTCCGGTCACAAGAGTCGATTGTGACACCACAAGCATCCGCCCGTATCGGCAGCCGGACGCACGTACGAAGATCGAGGCATGCCTGCCACGATCACACCGGATGTCGCCCCACCCCGCACACGCGGTCTGTTCCGCCAGCTCGAGCACCGCGGGCAGATCGTGTCGAACCTGACCCCGAACTGGTTCGCGTCGATCATGGGGACGGGCATCGTCGCCAACGCCGCGGCGACCCTGCCGTTGCAGTTCCCGGGGCTGCGCCCCGCCGCGACCATCGTCTGGGCACTGGCCAGCGTGTTGTTGGTCGCTCTCAGCACGGCGACCGTCCTGCACTGGGTGCGTTACCGGGCCACCGCGCGGGGGCATCGACTCAATCCGGTGATGGCGCACTTCTACGGGGCACCGCCCATGGCGCTGCTGACCGTCGGCGCGGGCACCCTGCTCTTGGGGAAAGACGTCCTCGGTACGCCCCTGGCGGTCGGCATCGACTGGGTGTTGTGGACCATCGGTACGGTGCTCGGCCTCGTCAGCGCGATCGCGGTCCCGTACCTGACGTTCACCCGGCACGACACGGCCCCCGACAGTGCGTTCGGCGGCTGGCTCATGCCCGTGGTTCCTCCGATGGTGTCTGCCTCGACCGGTGCGCTGCTGCTGCCCTTCCTGCCCGCGGGGCAGGCAAGGCAGAACATGCTCTGGGGGTGCTACGCGATGTTCGGCTTGTCGTTGCTGGCGTCGATCGTGATCATCACGCTGATCTGGTCACGCCTGGCCCAGCACAAGATCGGCCCGGCCGGCATGGTCCCGACCCTCTGGATCGTCCTCGGCCCCCTGGGGCAGTCGATCACCGCGGCCAACCTTCTCGGTGGCAACGCCCACCTCGCCGTCGACCAGGAAACCTCGCACGCCCTGTTCGTCTTCGGGCTCGTCTACGGTGTGCCCACCCTGGGATTCGCCCTGATGTGGGCGGCACTGGCATCGGCCATCACCCTCCACACCATCCGCCAGGGGCTCCCGTTCTCACTCACCTGGTGGTCGTTCACCTTCCCCGTCGGCACCTGCGTGACAGGCCTGAACGGTCTGGCCCTGCACACGGGACTCGTCACGCTGCAGGTACTGGCGGTCGTGTTCTACATCGGGCTCGTCGGGGCCTGGATCACGGTCGCCGCGCGCACCTTCCACGGCAGCGTCATCCGCGGAACGCTCCTCGCGCCTCCCCGTCCCCTGCCCTGACCACGGACGACGAGGGTGCGTGGGGGGAGCGACTCAGATCGAACAGGCGTCGTTCCAGTCACGGCGATAGGCCTCGGGGTCACTGACGTCGACGATGGCCGAGGCGGCGCCCTTGGGCTCGTCACGCGACCGGTAGCTCTCGAACGCCACCGCACTGCGGTCGTTGCTCGCCGGATCACGCACCCCGGAGGCCTCGACCCACAGAGTCCAGTTCCACCGCGTCCGGACGCCAGGCTGCAACGCGCCTTCGCCGACGACCAACAGCACGTCCGTGCCGGCGGGTGAAGACTCGAAGTCTGCGCCCGTGAATGATCGGACCGACGACGTGAGGCCTCTCGCGCTGATCTCCCGAGCCAACTGACTGCCCATGTCCGAGAGTTGCTCGCCAGCATCGCCATCCACAGCCACGATGCCTCCACCGGACGGAAGCCGACCCAGCATCTCGGAAACCAAGTCATGGATGACGGTGTTGCTCATGATGCTTTCTCCTGCGCACTTGTATGTCGAAACGGAAAGGGGAGTCGGCGGCCGCCGACTGGTGCGGCTGCACGAAGCGGCCGCGAACCTGATGCAACCACGAGCATGCCCCGACGGCAGCCCCCACGAGCATTCGCGACTCGTCAGCAGAAGGGTGTCATGACGTGCCAATGGTGAGGCCGACGAGCCCGGCAGCGACGGCGAGCAGCAGCATGCCCGCGCCGTTGGCGATTCCCGCGACCCATTTCTTCTCGGCTACGAGGCGCACGGTCTCGACGCTTGCGGTGCTGAACGTGGTGTAGCCGCCCATGAGCCCGCCGCCCGCGACGAGCAGCCACTCTCGGGGCATCCCCGCGTGGTCGGCGAGACCGGTGAGCAAGCCGAGCACGAACGACCCGCTGACGTTGATGACCAGGGTCGCCAGCGGGATGGGGGCCGACCACGTGCTGCGGACGACGCCGTCGACGACGAGGCGCAGGGCCGCACCCACGCCACCGGCGACCGCGATCGCGACGAAGAGCCACGGGGCGATCACGACGCCGCCTCAGAACGGCGATGGAGGGCGGCACCGCCGGTGATGCCGGCCCAGGAACCCACGGCGCCGAGCACGACCGATCCCACACCGTAGGCGATCGCGATCGGCAGCGCGTCACCGAGCAGGGTCGCGGTGTCGACCGCGAGGGCGCTGTAGGTGGTGAACCCGCCGAGAACGCCTGTTCCGACGAGGAGGCGCAGGTCGCGTCGGCGACCCGCGTCCGGCCCTCGTCGCACCAGCGACTCAAGGAGCAGCCCGAGCGCGAACGCACCGACGACATTGATCAGCAGGATCGTGACGGGGATGCTGCCCGGGGCCGCGGGGAAGCTCAACGCCAGGGCTTCGCGCAATCCCGTGCCGATCGTGCCGCCGAGGGTGACGAATCCGATGAACCGCCACCGCAGGTGCACGGGCCTTTCGGTGCCCGTGGAGTCGTCGACATCGAGGTCCGGGTTCTGGCCCAGCCCGTCGAACTCGTCGCCTCTCCTCGAGGGCAGCGGCGGAAACGGTGAGTCGGGTGAGGGGGTGGTCATGCATCGTCCTTCGTGCTGAGGCCGTAGGGGAGTCCGGGCTGATCGGCTTCGATGTCGGTGAGGCGGTTGTACTTGCAGACCCGCTCCCCGCGTGCGGGGGCACCGGATTTGATCTGGCCGACCCCGGTGCCGACGACGAGGTCGGCGATGAACGTGTCGGTGGTCTCCCCGGAGCGGTGCGACACCATGCAGGCCATGCCGTGCGACCGAGCGGTGGCGATCGCGTCGAGGGTCTGGCTGACGGAGCCGATCTGGTTCGGCTTGATGAGGACGGCGTCCGACCAGCCCTTCTCGGCACCTTCGGCGATCCTTTCGGGGTCGGTCACGTAGAGGTCGTCGCCGACGAGCTGCACGCGGCCGCCGAACCTCGACGCCATCAGCGCCCACCCGTCGTGGTCGTCCTCGTGGAACGCGTCCTCGATGCTCCTGATCGGGTACGCGTCGAGCAGTGCACCGTACCGGTCCGCGAGGGCCGCACGGTCGAGGTCCTGCCCGGCGACCCGGTACCGGCCGTCTCCGTCGCCGAACCCGTTCGCGGCAGGGTCGAGGGCGATCGCGACGTCGTCGAGCGCCGCCCGGTGGCCGGCGTCGGTGATCGCCTGGACGATGAGGTCGAGGGCGTCCTCGGGGCTGCTGATCGCCGGGGCGAAGCCGCCCTCGTCGCCGAGGCCCGCGGTGTTGTAGCGGGTCTGTACGAGCGCTTTCAGGGCATGGTAGACCTCTGCGCCGGTCTGCACCGCTTCCTCCTCACTGGTCGCCCCGACGGGAGCGATCATGAACTCCTGGAAATCGAGGTCGTTGGCTGCATGGGCGCCTCCGTTCAGGACGTTGAAGTGCGGGACGGGGAGCGATTCGTTCGCCCCCGACAGCAGGGCGATCCACCGGTGCAGGGACAGGCCGGCTTCGCGGGCCAGCGCTCGGGACGCCGCGATCGACGTGGCGACGACGGCGTTGGCGCCGAGCCGCGACCAGTTCGGGGTGCCGTCGAGGTCGGCGAGGGCACGGTCGATCTCGCTGATCCCGGCCCACGGGCGTGAGGTCAGGAGGTCGCTGATCTCGGTGGTGACCATCTCTGCCGCTTTCCGGACGCCCTTGCCACCGAACGCTGCACCTCCGTCTCGGAGTTCCACGGCCTCGTGGGCACCGGTCGAGGCTCCCGCAGGGGCGGCGCCCGAGACGAGGGTGCCGTCGGCGAGTTCGAGGTCGACCTGGACGGTGGGGAATCCGCGTGAGTCCAAGATCGACCGCCCGAGGGCGGACACGATCTGGACGGGGTGTGCACCGCCGTGGGTGACGTAGGTGCCGACGTCATGGGTGTGGATGGTGCGGTTGCTGATGTAGTCGTTCATGTCAGGTTCCTCCTTCGTGGGTGATGACCGCGGCGGCGAGGGCCGCTGCGGCCGGGTCGAGATACGTGCCGCCCCGCGTCAGCGGATGCCCGTCGGAGGCGAGGTCGTAGATCAGGGGGTGGCCGGTCGGGATGTTGAGCGCGGCGACCTCGAGTGGGGTGAGCGCGTCGAGCAACAGGCAGAGTGCGCGGAGGCTGTTGCCGTGGCCCACCACGAGCACGGTGCCGCCGGGGGCACCGGCCTTGACCGCCTCGGCGACGGGGCGGACCCGGACGATGACGTCGAGCAGGCTCTCGGCCCGGGTGCGGTTCGAGGGATCCACCTGACGAAGGGCGTCCTGAGCCCACAGCTTCGCGAACTGCGCGTCGGAGGACGGCGGGGGCGGGATGTCCAGTGAGCGCCGCCACAGGGTGAAGTCCTCCTCGCCGGCTGAGCGGCGAACATCCGCCTTCGTCCGTCCGGTCAGGTCGCCGTAGTCGCGTTCCCGGAGTCGCACGTCGACGGTGGCGGGCACGGTCCACTGGTTCTCGGACACCATGATGCAGGCAGTCTCGGTCACACGGGCCAGCGGTGAGCACAGGATCGATGCCGGGCGGAAACCCGTCTCGTCGAGCAGGTGTGCAGCACGGCGGGCTTCTTCACGGCCTCCGGTCGTGAGGGGTGAGTCGGTGATGCCTGTGAACAGCCCGTCGGCATTGGCCTGGCTCTGGCCGTGTCGCACGAGGGCGATCCGGGTCGTCACGGCCGGGCCTTCGAGACCGGCACCACGAGCACCGGCACGGGTTGATGGTGCATGAGGAACGATGCCGTGGACCCGTGCAGTGCAGCCTTCAGGCCCGCGGCGAGACCGTTCGAGGATCCGACGACGATCATCACGGCGTGCGTGTCGGCGGCGACGCGGGCCAACGCCTTAGCGGGGTCACCGGCGAGGACACGGACGTCGACCGTGATCTGCGCGTCGGTGCGGAGCCGGGCTGCCGTCGCCTCGAGGGCAGATCTGTCGGCGGCGACGTCGTCGTACTCGTCTGGGTCGAGGGGAACGGTCGCCCCTCGGCCGCTGGCGTCGTCGGGGTCAGCGGGGACGCGGGAGTCGTCGACCTGCACGACGACGAGTTGTGCCGACAGCCGGGCCGCGAACCGGGCGGCGTTCGAGAGAACGGTGTCGGCCGTCCGGGTATGAGCTCCGACGACGATGGTGTCGGTGGTCATCTGGTCTCCTATCTCGGTTCCTGGGCACGCCAGTGGATGAGATAGGGACTGTTGTCGACCTGAGTCGAGGTTGGTGACGGCGAGCCCCACCGCCGTGGCGTCTCCGCCAGGCTCAGTCAAGCACTGATCCGACCAAGCTGCACCTGCTGATACAACATTCTTTTCGACCAAGAAAAGGGTGTGGTGGCCTGTCCTGATAGGGGATCGTTCACCGGGAGCTGAGCAGACGTAGGGTCTTGCTCTCTACTTGGAGTTTCGGTCAAGCGCCCTCGCCGTCTCTATCGGGAATCGGCATACTGAGGTCGTG
>NZ_JACYNS010000029.1:0-27898 GCF_014839405.1 Frigoribacterium sp. CFBP 13605
GGGGCGGCACGAGGGTGCGCGGAGCGGCGGGGCGGCGCGAGGGGGTGCGGAGCCGCACGGCGATCGGCTGAGCGCGAGGGGGTGCGGAGGCGCTGGGCGGTCGGCAACTCCTGCCCCGTGCCTCGTGGATCCGCGACACGCCGCGTGGGCGGCGCGGGTCGCGGCGGGAGGCAGGAGTTGCCGACGACAGACGGGCCCCCGTCGTGCAACGCGTGCACGACGGGGGCCCGTCTCGGAGGGGCGGGCGCGAGGCGCCCCGGCGGCTACGCGCCGAGCAGCTGCTCGGCCAGGTAGGCGCGCAGCCCGGCCAGGGGGATGCGCTGCTGGGCCATGGTGTCGCGCTCGCGCACGGTCACGGCGTCGTCCTCGAGCGAGTCGAAGTCGACCGTGACGCAGAACGGCGTGCCGATCTCGTCCTGGCGGCGGTAGCGTCGGCCGATGGCGCCCGCGTCGTCGAAGTCGATGTTCCAGTACTTGCGGAGGTCGGCGGCGAGCCCGCGGGCCATCGGCGACAGCTGCTCGTTGCGGCTGAGCGGCAGCACGGCCACCTTGATCGGTGCCAGGCGACGGTCGAGCTTCAGCACGGTGCGCTTGTCGACGCCGCCCTTGGCGTTCGGCGCCTCGTCCTCGGTGTAGGCGTCGACGAGGAACGCCATGAGCGAGCGGGTGAGACCTGCCGCGGGCTCGATGACGTAGGGGGTCCAGCGCTCGTTCTTGGCCTGGTCGAAGTAGGTCAGGTCTTTGCCCGAGGCGGCGGCATGGGTCTTGAGGTCGTAGTCGGTGCGGTTCGCGATGCCCTCGAGCTCGCCGAACTCGCCGCCGGCGAACCGGAAGCGGTACTCGATGTCGACGGTGCGCTTGGAGTAGTGCGAGAGCTTCTCGGCCGCGTGCTCGTAGAGGCGCAGGTTCTCGGGGTCGATGCCGAGGTCGACGTACCACTGGAACCGCTGGTCGATCCAGTACTGGTGCCACTCTTCGTCGCTGCCGGGCTCGACGAAGAACTCCATCTCCATCTGCTCGAACTCGCGCGTGCGGAAGATGAAGTTGCCGGGCGTGATCTCGTTGCGGAAGCTCTTGCCGATCTGGCCGATGCCGAACGGCGGCTTGATGCGCGACGACTGCAGGATGTTGTCGAAGTTGGTGAAGATGCCCTGCGCGGTCTCGGGTCGCAGGTACGCCATGCCCTGCTCGTTGTCGACCGGGCCGAGGAAGGTCTTGAGCAGACCGGAGAAGTTCTGCGGTTCGGTCCACGAGCCGGGCTGGCCCGTGTCGGGGTCGCGGACGTCGGCCAGGCCGTTCTCGGGCGGGTGGCCGTGCTTGGCCTCGTACGCCTCGAGCAGGTGGTCGGCGCGGTAGCGCTTGTGGGTGTGCAGCGACTCGACCAGCGGGTCGCTGAAGACCTCGACGTGCCCGGAGGCCTCCCACACCTGGCGCGGCAGGATGACCGCCGAGTCGAGGCCGACGACGTCGTCGCGGCCCTGCACCATGGTCTGCCACCACTGACGCTTGATGTTCTCCTTCAGGGCGACGCCGAGGGGCCCGTAGTCCCAAGCCGAGCGCGAACCGCCGTAGATCTCTCCCGACTGGAAGACGAAGCCGCGGCGCTTGGCCAGGGCGATGACGGAATCGAGACGGTTGGGTGCTGCCACGTGTGATGCTCCGATGAGTTGAGGCCCGAGCTGGGTGCCCGGTCGGTCGAGGTACCCGGCAACTCTACCGGCGGTGCGTCACCGGCCGAGCGCGACGGCGACGGCCTCGACGTCGCCCTCGTCGTTCCAGAGGTGGAAGGCCACGCGGACGCGACCGGCGCGCCCCGAGACCACGAGACCGGCGTCGCCGAGGAGGCGCTGGTCGCGTCCGTCGGGATCGGCCCAGGTCACGATCGCGCGGCCCTGCGCCTCGATCCCGAGCCGCGAGCAGAGCGCGTCGCCCGTCCCGGCGGCGTGCGCCCAGGTCTCGTCGGGGTCGAGCGCGGCGAACGTCGTGAGCGCGGGCAGCGCCCCGGCCCAGGCCTGCCAGGCGGGCGACACGTCGAAGGCCCGCGCGTCCGTGGCGAGGCTCATGTCGGGGCCGTAGCACGAGGCCCACACGTCATCGCCCGCGTACCAGCCGGCCTGGGCCGGGACCATGGCCTCCTGCAGCCGCTCCCCCACGGTGAGGAACGCCACCCCTCGCGGGCAGCACAACCACTTGTAGGCGTGCGTGACGCTGGCGTCGTACCGCGAGGCGTCGACGGGCCGCACGCCCGCCGCCTGCGTGAGGTCGCACAGCGTCAACGCCCCGTGTCGGGCCGCCGCGGCGACGATGGCGGCGTCGTCGGCGACCTCGCCGGTGGCGGACTGGACGGCCGACCAGGCCACGAGGTGCGTGCCGGGCCCGACGGAGCCGGCCAGCTCGGCCAGCGGGACGCTCCGCACCCGGACGCCCCGCGCCTCCTGCACCACGAAGGGGTAGACGATCGAGCTGAAGTCGCCCGTGGGCACCAGCACCTCGGCGCCGTCCGGGACCGAGGCCGCGATGACGGCGACCATCGCCGACGTCTGCGACGCGATGGCCACGCGGTCGACGCCGACCCGGGCCAGTCGGGCGAAGGCCGCACGCGCCTCCTCGACGACGGCGCCGTAGGCGACCGGGCCGGCCCGACCGGACGACCACCGGTCGAGGTCGGCGCGCGACGCCTCGACCGTGGACCGCAGCGGCAGGCCCATGGTGCAGGCGGCGAGGTAACCCGGTGCCGGGGCGAAGAGGTCGGGTCGGGGCTCGGTCATGTCCTCAGGTTCCCCCCGTCGAGACCGGAGGACAACCACCAGTGTCTGAGGCCGATCATCACCACGGCTTATGATTCGACCGTGCCCGACGATCTCGACCTCGCGTCCTTGCGCGTCGTCCGCGCCGTGGCCGACACCGGCACCATCACGGCGGCGGCCGCCCTGCTCGGCTACAGCCAACCCGCCGTCAGCCAGCAGCTGCGTCGAGCCGAACGCCAGGTCGGGCAACCGCTCGTGCTCCGCGCCGGGCGCGGCGTCGCCCTCACCGAGGCCGGGCACAGGCTCGCCGCGCACGCCGTCCACGTGCAGGCGGCCCTCGACGCCGCGCGGCAGGACCTCGACGACCTGGGCGGCGTCGCCACGGGCCACGTCACCCTGGCCGGGTTCCCCAGCGCGTCGTCGACGATCGTCCCCGACGTGCTCTCGCGCCTGCGGGACCGACACCCGGGCCTCACGGTCGACTACGTCGAGGCGGAACCCCCGGAGGCGCTGGCACGACTGCGCGACGGCTCGGCGGACGTCGCGGTCACCTTCCGTCACGGGGGCGACCCCGGGGGCGAACGCGACCTCGACGGTCTGCTGCACCGCGCCTCCTTCGTCGACCGCACGGTGCTCGCCGTGCCGTCTGCCCACCCGTTCACGCGAGGCGACGACTTCGGCGGCCTCGCGCACGAGAGGTGGATCGGCGGATGCCCCCGCTGCCGGAGCCAACTGCTCGCGACCTGCGCCGCGTCCGGGTTCGAGCCCGAGATCGTGCTCGAGACCGACAACGCCCTGGCCGTGCTCGGCCTCGTCGCGGCGGGCCTCGGCGTCGCCCTGCTGCCGGGGCTCTCGCTCGTGTCCGCCGCCGTGCCTCGCGGGGTGCGGGTGGTGGAGCTCGACGACGGCCTCGCCCGCGTCGTGCACGTGGTCCACGGGCGTGGGGGTGACCGCGTGCCGAGCGTGCGGGCGGTCCTCGACGCCTTCGAGCAGGTGGACGGCGACGCGCTGGGCCTCGTGCCGGCGCCACGGGGCGAGCCGTCCGTGCCTCCGGGTTAGGCTGGCCCGACGAACCAGGAGAGGTGCAGGTCGTGCGCACAAGACTGACCGTCGGCATCGCCGTCTCGGTGCTGGCCCTCGTCGGGCTGACCGGCTGCTTCCCGAGCCTCGACGACCTCACGCCGGCCGGTGCGGGCGGATCGGCGTCGACCCCCGGCCCGGGAGCCACCGGCGCGCCGCAGCCCCAGGTCACCGGGGCTCCCGGCACCGGCGGCGGCACGGGGTCGCAGCCCGACGCCCTCGCCCCCGGAGGCACGCTGCTCGGCCAGGTCAACTACAAGGACCTCACCATCTACGTCTACGGCGTCGGCGAGCTGACGACCTCGGCGCCCTCGATCTACGCCCGCCCCGACGGCACCGACCCCTACCCCGCGGGCACCGACGTCGAGGTCACGGCCTACGTGCTGACGAACAACTCGCAGCGTCGGCTCGACCTGACCGACCTGAGCGCCGACTACTCGTCGTACGGCAACGACCTCGCCACGCAGGACGTCTTCGCCGGGCAGGATCTGTTGACCCAGCTGGGCTACGAGACCTCGCTCGAGTCGAAGTTCCCCGCCGACAGCGCGAACTGGTACCTGCTGCCGGGCGAGTCGACCGTCTTCGCCAACGCCTGGTTCCACCGGGCGAGCGACGGACCGCTGACCCTGCAGTTCCTGTGGCCGGCCGAGCGGATCTTCCTGGGCGCGAACATCCAGTTCTGACGGGCGTCCGGTCAGGCCGGACCGGGGGCGTCCACCGCTCCCCCGAAACGACGGGTGCGCGAGGCATAGGTCTCGACGGCCTGCCAGAGGTCGGTCCGGGTGAAGTCCGGCCACAGCCGGTCGAGGAACACCATCTCGGCGTAGGCGGACTGCCAGAGCATGAAGTTGCTCGTGCGCTGCTCGCCCGAGCTGCGCACGAAGAGGTCGACGTCGGGCAGTTCGGGAGCGTACAGCCGCTTCTGGATCAGCTTCTCGCCGACGGCCGAGGGCTTGAGCCGACCGGCGGCGACGTCGTCGGCGATCGAGCGCACCGCGTCGGCGATCTCGGTCCGCCCGCCGTAGTTGACGCACATCGTCAACGTCAGGACGTCGTTGCCCTGGGTCAGCTCTTCGGCGAACTGCAGTTCCCTGATCACCGACCCCCACAGCCGCGGCTTCCGCCCGGCCCAGCGGACCCGCACGCCCCAGGCGTTCAGCTGGTCGCGACGTCGGTGCAGCACGTCACGGTTGAAGCCCATCAGGAAGCGCACCTCGTCGGGCGAGCGCTTCCAGTTCTCGGTCGAGAACGCGTACACGCTGAGGTGCTTCACGCCGATCTGGATCGCCCCGGCGACCACGTCGAGCAGCGACATCTCGCCGGCCTTGTGGCCCTCGACGCGGGTGAGCCCGCGCCCGTTCGCCCAGCGGCCGTTGCCGTCCATCACGATCGCGACGTGCTCGGGCACTCCGCCCCGCGGCATCTCGGGCGGGTGGACGCCCGTCCAGTCGAGGGGGCGGAAGTCGGCGGCGTCGCGGTGGGTCTTCTTCACGGTCTCTCTCTTCCGGGCACCCGGTCGACGTGCTGCAGCGATCGCAGTCCCCGTTCGAGGTGCCACTGCGTGTAGGCGGCGACGACGCCGCTCGCCTGGTTGCGGGTCGCGTCGGGTGCGTCCTCGGCGTGGTCCCAGTCCCCCGTGAGCAGCGCGCCCAACAAGGCCAGCGCCTCCTGCGTCAAGCGCGGAGCGCCGGGAGGCGCGTGCGAGTCGGCCACCACGCCACCGAGCTGGACGACGAAGGCCGAGTGCGGCCCGGGGGCACCGGTCACGGCGCAGTCGCCGAAGCTCGGCGACCAGCCTGCGATGCTGAGCGCACGCAAGAGGTACGAGTCGAGCGTGAGCTGGGGGGCGTGTTCGTGCCGCGCGAGCGAGCGGAGGGCCCCGACGAGCAGGAGGTACTGCTGCAGACCCGCCTCGGCCTCGGTCAGCTTGTCGGCCGTCTCGACCATCACGCTGCCGGCCGTGTAGCTCTCGTAGTCGGCCGCGATCACGGCACCGTACGAGCCGAGCGACTCGGCCTGCTGCACGATGTCGAGCGAGCGGCCCTCGTAGAGCTGCAGGTCGGCGACCATCATCGGCTCGAGGCGCGCCCCGAACTTCGACGCCGTCCGTCGGACGCCCTTGGCCACGGCCCGGATCTTGCCGTGGTTGCGGCTGAGCATCGTGAGGATGCGGTCGGCCTCACCCAGCTTGTGGGTGCGCAGCACGACGCATTCATCACGGTAGACGGGCACCGACCAAGCATCGCACGCGTGGTACAAACGTCAGGTGCACGCCACAGCCTTCGCCGTACCCCTGTGGGTGGACCTCCTCGCCGTCGGCATCGGCAGCCTGCAGGGGGCGATGTTCGCGTCGGAGTACAAGGACCGCCGTCTCGACCTGCTCGGCATCGCCATCATCGGGATCGCCACCGGGCTCGGCGGCGGCGTGCTGCGCGACGTGTTGCTCGGCGAGGTGCCGCGCGCCATGTCGAGCAACTGGTACCTTCTCGTCGCCGTCGCCGCGGCGATCGTCGGCATGGCGCTCCAGCGCGTGTTCACCCGGCTGGCCGGGGTCATCACCGTGCTCGACGCGCTGACCATCGGCCTGCTCGGCGCGATCGGGTCGACCAAGGCCCTCTCGCTCGGACTGCCCGAGATCCCGGCCGTGTTCGTCGGGGTCATCGCGGCCGTCGGCGGCTCGGTGCTCCGCGACCTGCTGATGAACCTCACCATCGCGATGATGCACGTGGGATCGCTCTACGCCGTGGCGGCGGCCGGCGGCACCGTCGTGCTGGTCGTTGCCGTGACGCTCGGCGCACCCGTGGCCGTCTCCGCGATCGCGGGCACGTCGATCACCCTGGTCATCCGCATGCTGGCGGTGCGGTTCGGCTGGACCCTGCCCGAGCAGCGTGCCCTCAGCCGGCTGCCCCGCTGGCGTCGTCCGCGCTGAGTCCGGCTGCCGTCTCGGCGCCCGGGCCCGTCGCCGGGTCTCGATGCCGGGCCCGTCACCGGGTCTCGACGCTGGGCCCGTCGCCGGGCTCGGCATCGGGCCGGTCGCCGGGCACGTCGCCCCTCGTCGGGCCCGTCGCCCCTCGTCGGGCCCGTCGTCCTTCGTCGGGCCCGGGCCGCACCCCGTCGGCAACTCCTGCCCCCTGCGCCAGCACACCCCGACACGCCGCACACCCGCACCCCCGCACGACACCAGGCAGGAGTTGCCCGCACCCGTCGGCAACTCCTGCCCCCTGCGCCAGCACACCCCGACACGCCGCACACCCGCACCCCCGCACGACACCGGGCAGGAGTTGCCCGCACCCGTCGGGAACTCCTCCCCCCCCCTGCGCCAGCGCACCCCGACACGCCGCACATCGGCGCCTGCGCCCTACACGAGGCAGGAGTTGCCGACACCCGCAGGCGCGACACTGCCGGCACGACGACGCCCCCGGTGCCGCGAGGGCACCGGGGGCGGGTCGGGCGGGTCGGGTCGCGTGGGTCGGGTCGGGCGGGTCGGGTCGGGGCGGCCGCTCAGACCGACGCGAGCTCGCGCACGTCGGTCGTCGTGCGGATGGCGCGGTTCACCGCCGAGACGATGGCCTTGAGCGACGCCGTCGAGATGTCGGCGTCGATGCCGACTCCCCAGAGCCGGGTGCCGTCGACATCGAGCTCGACGTAGGCCGCGGCCTGGGCGTCGCCCGAGGCGCTGAGGGTGTGCTCGACGTAGTCGTACAGCTTGACCTGGACGCCCTGCTCGGCGAGGACGGCGATGAACGCCGCGATGGGCCCCGTGCCCCGGGCCGACGTCGACTCGACCGTCTCGCCGACCCGCAGGTCGACGTCGAGGACGGTTTCGCCCGACATGTCGCTCGCGGTGCTCGTCCGGGTCAACTCGAAGCGACCCCACTTGTCGTCGGCCTCGTCGGCGGGGAGGTACTCGTCCTGGAAGATCGACCAGATGTGGGCGCTCGTCATCTCGCCCCCCTCCTGGTCGGTACGCGACTGCACGACGCCGCTGAACTCGATCTGCAGCTTGCGCGGCAGGTCGATGGCATGGTCGGCCTTCAGCAGGTAGGCCACGCCGCCCTTGCCCGACTGCGAGTTGACGCGGATGACCGCCTCGTAGCTGCGTCCCAGGTCTTTGGGGTCGACCGGCAGGTACGGTACCGCCCACTCGAGCGCGTCGACGTCGACCCCGCGCGACGCCGCGGTCGCGGCCATGGCCTCGAAGCCCTTCTTGATGGCGTCCTGGTGCGAACCGGAGAACGCCGTGTAGACGAGGTCGCCGGCCCAGGGGCTGCGCTCGTGCACGGGCAGCTGGTTGCAGTGCTCGGCGGTGCGCTTGACCATGTCGAGGTCGCTGAAGTCGATCTGCGGGTCGATGCCCTGGGTGAACAGGTTGATGCCCAGCGCGACGAGGTCGACGTTGCCCGTGCGCTCGCCGTTGCCGAAGAGGCAGCCCTCGATGCGGTCGGCGCCGGCCAGGTAGCCCAGCTCGGCGGCCGCGATGCCGGTGCCCCGGTCGTTGTGCGGGTGCAGCGACAGGATGACGCTGTCGCGGCGGGCCAGGTGACGGTGCATCCACTCGATCGAGTCGGCGTAGACGTTGGGGGTCGCCATCTCGACCGTCGCCGGCAGGTTGACGATCACCGGTCGTGAGGGCGTCGCGTCGAAGGCCTCGATCACCTGGTTGCAGATGTCGAGCGCGAAGTCGAGCTCGGTGCCGGTGTAGCTCTCGGGCGAGTACTCGTAGAACACGGCCGTCTCGGGGATGGTCTTCTCGGCCTCGAGGCACAGGCGGACGCCCTCGAGGGCGATGTCGACGATGCCCTGCCGGTCGGTGCGGAACACGACGTCCCGTTGCAGCACGCTCGTCGAGTTGTACAGGTGGACGATGGCCTGCTTGGCGCCGGCGATCGACTCGTAGGTGCGGGCGATCAGGTGCTCGCGCGCCTGGGTCAGCACCTGGATCGTCACGTCGTCGGGGATGGCCCCCTCGTCGATGAGGCTGCGGACGAAGTCGAAGTCGGTCTGCGAGGCGCTCGGGAAGCCGACCTCGATCTCTTTGTAGCCCATGCCGACCAGCAGGTCGAACATGATGCGCTTGCGCTCCGGGCTCATCGGGTCGATCAGCGCCTGGTTGCCGTCGCGCAGGTCGACGGCGCACCAGCGGGGCGCCTCGGTGATGCGCTTCGACGGCCAGGTGCGATCGGGCAGGTCGACGGCGATCTGCTCGTGGAAGGGCCGGTACTTGTGGATCGGCATGGCCGACGGCTGCTGTGCGTTCTTCATGTCCTGTGGTCTCTCTCGCCCTCGAGGGGCTGCTCTTCGCGGGGGTGTCGGCCGACGACGAACTCCGCGACGAGGGGGGCCTGGGTCAGGACTCGCCGCGGCAGCTAAGGAGGAGCAGGCCGGTGAACACGTGACGAGGCTAGCACCGACCGAGGAGGCGCGGGTCGTCGCGGACCGGCACCGCGCCTCCTCGGCTCCCCCGCCCGATCAGACCACCGTGCGGACGAGCCGCACGACGGCCCCGACCGAGAGGTCGGGCAGGTAGGCGCGACCGAGCGCCGTGCCGATGGCCGGGAGCTGCACCGGATCGGGGAACGCCATGACGAGCGGGACGAAGTCGGGCTGGAACTTCTTCTTGAACGCCAGGAGGGTCCGGAACCCGTAGGCCGGCTCCAGCACGCGCCCGAGGAAGGCGAGCACGCGCTCCGTCTGCGTCGACGGCCCGTCGGACGGCGCACCGCTCGCCAGCGGCGCCGCCGACAGGCTCAGGAACTCGACGCCCTGCTCCTTCATCGCCAGGGCCGACGAGGCGATGACGAACTCCATGACGCCGTTCATGCTGTCCGGCCGACGCCGCATGAAGTCGAGCGTCCAGCCGACGACGACCCCGTCGCGCCACGAGGGCAGCCAGCTCGTCACGGCCTGGACCGAGTCGTCCTCGTCGAGGGCGAGCATCAGCGCCACGTCGGGGTCGCGCAACTCGTCGACGCCACCGAGGGTGAAGCCCATCTCGGGCAGGTCCTTCTCGGCGACCCACTGCTCGCTGATCTCGCCGATCTGGCGGGCGACGGCGGGACGGAGGTCGGCGTACCGGGTCCATTCGGCCCGGACGCCGTTCTTCGTCGCACGGTTGATGCTCGACCGGACGTCCTGCCACTTCTTGCCCGTCATCGCGAAGGTGGCCGGGTGCAGCACCGTCTCCTCGCCGACGGGCAGCGTCGCCCACCCCATCTCGTCGTAGAGGGGCGAGAGCTCGCCGCGCACGCTGTAGAAGACCGGGGTGAGGCCCTGGTCGTCGCACCACCGGGCGAACTCGCGGGTCACCTCGCGGAGCCGGTCGGCCGCGCAGAGCGGCTCGCCCGTGGTGATCGCGATGCCCGCGACGACGCGATAGGCCACCGCGGCGAGGCCGTCCTCCGTGAACCAGTACCGGTTGCCCTCCCAGAGGGCCATGTGCGACAGCGTGCCGGGGGTCCCGCGGTGGACGATGTCGCGCACCTGGGTGCGCGCCGCGTCGGGACGGACGTCCCCCGGCCGGGTCGCGCCCACCCCGAGCCCGACCAGGACGACGAGCCACCAGACCGGCCCCACCCACTCGAAGGCGGCCCGGACGAGCCCGCCGTCCGGCACCGGTCCGATGCGGGTGAGCCCGACGAACCCGACCGGCACGAAGCGTTCGGGCACGTCCAGCAGCAACGTCCACGGTTCGATCGTCGGGACGAAGGAGGCGCGCCCCAGCCACCCGACGACGGCGAACGTCACCGCCAGCACCAGACCCGACAGCACGACGACGAGCGCGAACCGCGGTCGTCGCGTCCCCTCGGCACCGACGCCGAAATGACGGCGCAGGAGGAACAGCCCGAGGGCCACCGTGGCCGGCACGGCGACCGCCAGGACGGCGAGCACCACCCTCTCGACCACGTGTCGGGGCTGGTCGACCACCGGGTCGGTCGTGACGGGCAGCACCACGTAGTACAGACCGGCGAAGAGGGCGAGGAGCCCGTTGACCGTGACGGCCACGTCGAGGGCGAGGCGACGTCCCCGCCGCAGGTACCAGGCGCAGAGCAGCAGCACGGCCAGCGGCAGCAGGCTCAGCAGGACCGTGGGGACGGTGTCGATGCCGGCGAGGGCCGCGGCGCGCGCGCAGGCTCCGATCGGAGGCGCGTGCCGATCCGGTGCACCCTGTCCCGCGGCCGCGCACGCGGCCGAGAGCGACCGCCCGGGGAGGACGTCGCGGAACAGCATGCCGAGGGGCGAGAGGGCCCCGATCGGGCTGCGGGTGAGGAGGGTCAGGACGGGACCCAGCGCGGTCACCGCGACGATGGTCGACGCGAGGCGGCGTACCTCGTGGTGCGAACTGCGCGACCAGCCGCGTTCGGCAGGGCGACCGGTCAGCACCACCCCGAACGCGAGCCCGACGAGGGCGCCGATCAGCGCGTAGAGACCGGACGGGTGCCCGTCGTAGAGCACGAAGGCGAACACGCACGAGAATCCGACCAGCCGGATGCGCCGTCGCCAGAGGGGTCCGGAGAACGCGCTGGCGGTCATGATCGTGCCGAGGGCGGGGGTGAGCGGGTGGAGGGTGGACTCGGCCGCCACCTCGAGGGCCCAGGTCTCGCCGACCGCCTGCCCCAGGGCCTGCACCGCCACGCCGACCCCGGTCGCGACGACGGCCGTCACCAGGTAGGCGGCCACCGTGCGGGACCAGCCCATGCGATGCTCGGCGGTGCCCACGAGGACGAGCACGCCGACCACGGCCAGGACGAGCTGCGCGGGACTGCCGGCGAAGAACACCGAGCCGACGACGAGCAGCCATGAGGTGCGGTCCTCGAAGGGGTCGAGCCCTGCTCCGACGAGGTCGCGCAGCCGCTCGCTCGGCGCATGCGTCACGCTGCCCGAGGCGAGCGCGAGCACGACGAGCAGCAGCGCGAGGGCGAGACTGACGGGACGGCCGCCGACGAACGCCACCACGCGGGTCGCGACGCCGTCCACGAACCGGCGCGCACGCCCCGGCTCGTGGGGGTCGGGCTCGTGGGGTGCCGGCCCGGGGGGTGCCGTCGTGGAGGCCGTCGGCACCGTCGGTGCGCCGGCGCCGGCACCGGCGTCGGCTCCGGCCAGCTCGCCGCTCACGGTGTCTGCACCGTCGCGCTCAGGCCGAGGCGCGGGTAGAACTGTCCGATGCCGTGGGCGAAGCCGTTCGTCGCGGTCGTCCAGTCGTGCCCGCTGCCCGGGGACACGTAGCGCGTCACCGTCATGCCGGCCTTCGCCGCGGCCGCCGAGTTCGCGGTCATGATCTGGCCGTACCGACCGTCCGTGGCACCGACGGCGAAGAACGCCGCGGTGTCCTCGTAGGGCCCGTGCGCGGCCATGATCGCCTGCGGTTGGGCCGCCTCGTAGGCCGCTCGGTTCCCGGCGAAGCCCTGGTCGATCGTGGTCTTCTCGTCGCCGATCGAGGGGCCGAGCTCACCCGACACGTCGATGAAGGTCGAGAACAGGTCGGGCCGCGCCGACGCGAACTGGATCGAGCAGGTGCCCCCCTGCGAGAACCCACCGATCGCCCATGCCCGTGGCCCGGTGGCGACGTGGAAGTGACTCGTCATGTAGTCGACCACATCGGTGGTGATGTAGGTGGCGCTGTTGCCCAGGGCGCCGTCGACGCACATCGGGTTGTGGGCGTCGGCGCTCAGCTGGTCGGGCACGACGACGATCGGCGCGAGCCCGTGGTTCTTCGCCGCGAAGGCGTCCAGGGTCTCGACGAGGTGGCCGGCCGTGATCACCGAACTCGGTTCGGCCGGTTGTCCCGAGAGCATGATCATCACGGGAAGGGCGGGGGCGTCGGCCACGAGGGCCGCCGGGGGCAGGTAGACGACGGCGTCACGGGCGGGGAAGTGCGAGACGGCGCCGGGGATGGCCACGCTGCCGTACCGTCCCACGGCCGGGAGGTCGGCGGGGGCCTTCCAGGTCGACCAGAGGGTCGGGTCGAACTCCGTCGAGCCGGGCGCCGCGGACGGAGGCGCGGCGGCGGTCGCCGGGAGGGCGGGCACCTCGTCCCGACCGAGCGCCTGGGACAGGTTCTGGTAGACGCTGCCGTCCCGGTTCAGGGCGAGGCCCCCGGCCAGGGCGAAGACCAGGACGGCCAGGACGGCCACGATCTTCCGCCACCACCGGGTGCGGAACAGGTTGACGACGACGACAGCGACGCCGGCGACCACGGCGGCGACCCAGAGGCGATCCACCCAGGTGGGTGACAGGCCCAGCACGTCGCGTACGTCGCCGAGCCACCAGGTCGCGAGGGCGCCGAGGCCGGCCCCGAGCAGGACCGCGAGGGCGATCCACCGCCACCACGTGCGTCGGGTCCGCGGGCGGACGAGGAGCCCGACGGCGACGAGGGCGGCGACGACGTCCACCGTCAGCAGCATCGTCGTGGACAAGAGCGGAACCGACAGCAACCAGTCCATGCGAGAGCTTCTTTCGGCGGAGGATCGGGGTGATGGCCACCCAGGTGACACTCTGCCGCCTCGGAGTCTCTCGACACGAGCCGTGCCGCCCGGTCTCAGCAGCCTCATCAGGTGTGATCAGCCACCACACGGCACCGACACGTCGCACCGGGGCGCCCCGTCGGCGTCGGCCGTGGCAGCCCGCTCCAGCCGAACTACTCGGCGAGCCCGTGTTCGTACGCGTAGACCACCAGTTGCACCCGGTCGCGCAGGGACAACTTCGACAGGACCCGACTGATGTGGGTCTTGACCGTCGCCTCGCTGAGGAACTCCCGCGACGCGATCTCGGCGTTGCTGAGGCCCCGCGCCGCGAGGTCGAAGATGTCACGTTCCCGGGTGGTCAGGGTGCCGAACGACGCGGGCACGGCCCGGGCGCGTGAGGCCCGGCCGTCGAAGTGCTCGAAGAGTTCACGCGTGGCCGACGCCGCGATCACGGCGTTGCCCGCGTGCACGGTGCGGATCGCGGCGAGCAGGAACTCGGGGTCGGCGTCCTTCAGGACGAAGCCGCTCGCGCCTCCCCGGATGGCGCGGGTGGCGGCCTCGTCGAGGTCGAAGGTCGTCAGCACGATGATGCGCGGCGGGCGGCGGGAGGCCGTCTCGGCCTGCGCCAGGACGGCGGTGGTGGCCGCGATGCCGTCCATCACCGGCATGCGGATGTCCATGAGGACGACGTCGGGAGCGGTGCGCCCGACCATCGCCACGCCCTCCTCGCCGTTGCTGGCCTCGCCGACGAACTCGAGGTCGGGCTGCGAGCCGACGAGCATCTTGATGCCCGCACGGAACAGGGCCTGGTCGTCGACCAGGGCGACGCGGATGGGTGCCGTCGAACGGCCGGGCATGTCGATCATCGGATGCGTACCTCTTGGGTCAGTGCCAGGGTCGGCACGATGGCGTGGACGACGAAGCGTCCGTCGGCGTTCTGGGTGGTGAGCGAGCCGCCCGCCAGGGTGGCGCGCTCCCGCATGCCGTCGAGCCCGTGGCCGCCCCGTCGCTCGTCGCCGGACGTGTCGAGCGGACGCGTCGGCGGCCGCACGACGTTGGAGATCACGAGGTGCAACGCCTCGTAGCGCCAGTCGAAGTGGAGGCCGACGGGCTGGTCGACGGCACCGTGCCGCAGGACGTTGGTCAGGCTCTCCTGCACGATGCGGAACACGGCGAGCTGCCGGTTGGTCCCGAGGACCTGTGGTTCGCCGGTCACGAGCAGGTCGACCGTGAGACCCGACCCGCGCATCTGGTCGAGCAGACGGTCGAGGTCGCCGAGGGCGGGCTGGGGCGCCTCGCCCTGGCTGTGCCGCAGTTGACCCAGCAGCACCCGGACGTCGCCGAGGGCCTCCCGAGCCGTCGTGGCGATCGTCGTGAGCGCCCCGTCGACCGAGGTCGGGTCGACCCGGGCGGCGTACCGGGCCCCGTCGGCCTGGGCGATGACGACGGCCAGCGAGTGGGCGACCACGTCGTGCATGTCCCGGGCGATCCGGTTGCGTTCCTGCTCGACGGCGATGTCCCGCTCGGCCCGGGCGGCCTCGCGTTCGGCCCGCGCGGCGTCGTTCTCGGCCCGGGCGGTCTCGCGCTCGGCGATGAGCCGCGCCTCACGGCTGAGCCGCTCGGACCATCGCGCCCGGGCCAGCAGTCCCCCGGCCCAGGGCAGACCGAGCAGGGCGAGGAATCCGAGGAGGCTGATCCCCAGCTGCAGGAGGATGCGGACGACGTCGGTCACCGCATAGATGTCGTAGTCGACGCCGAACAGGCTCTGCTGCACGAACGAGAGGTAGAAGGTGCCCAGGAGGGCACCCACGCCCACGGAGACCAGGCCCGACCACTTCACCCGGTTCGTCCCGTACGCCGCCGTGGAGTACAGCACCGCGCAGATCGCGAGGTTCGTGACACCGGGCGTGCTGCCCGTGATCATCTGGGACGCGGCGACCAGCCAGGCGAGGGTCAGGGCGAGCCCCGGCGACAGGCGGCGCAGGGCGAACGTGACCGTCATGCCCAGCACGACGAACGGAGTCGTCACGACGCCGTCGGACAACACCAGGCCGACCACGCCGAGCAGGAACGCCGCCGACAGGTCGACGGCGACCTGGTAGGGCGCGAGGCGTCGGAAGATCACCCGACCACCGTACGACCTACGGCGGCCGGTCCGGGGCGGCCGCCGTGCGCGAACGACCTCGGGACCACCACGATCATCCGCAGGGACGAGGACGACCCTCCTGCCCGGGACGGGGCCGGACGACCGGGAGGGGGCGTCAGAACCCCAGTCGACCGAGCTGCTTCGGGTCGCGCTGCCAGTCCTTGGCGACCTTCACCCGGATCGAGAGGAACACCTGCTTGCCGACGAGCGGCTCGATCTGCGCGCGGGCACGCTCGCCCACCTCGCGCAGGCGCTGACCGCCCTTGCCGATGACGATGGCCTTCTGGCTGTCCCGCTCGACGAAGAGGTTGGCGTAGATCTCGAGGAGGTCCTTGTCGTCACGCTCGACCATGTCGTCGATGGTCACCGCGAGCGAGTGCGGCAGCTCGTCCTGCACGCCCTCGAGCGCGGCCTCGCGGACGTACTCGGCCACCCGGTCGGTCAGGCCTTCTTCGGTGACCGCATCGGACGGGTAGAGGGGCTGGGACAGCGGCATGAGCTTGATCAGCTCGGCCGTGAGGACGTCGAGCTGCACGTCGCTGACCGCGGACAGCGGGATGATGGCCTCCCAGTCGCGCAGACGGCTGACCGCGAGCAACTGCTCGGCGACGGCCGGCCGCGACGTGGCGTCGGTCTTGGTGACGATCGCGACCTTCTTGGCCCGCGGGTACTGGTCGAGCTGCTCGTTGATGAACCGGTCCCCCGGCCCGAGCTTCTCGTCGGCCGGCACGCAGAACCCGATCACGTCGACGTCGCCGAGGGTGGTCTGGACGATGTCGTTGAGCCTCTCGCCGAGCAGCGTGCGCGGACGGTGCATGCCCGGGGTGTCGACCAGGACGAGCTGGCCGGTCGCCTGGTGCACGATGCCGCGGATCGCTCGTCGAGTCGTCTGCGGCTTCGACGAGGTGATGGCCACCTTCTGCCCCACGAGGGCGTTGGTCAGCGTCGACTTGCCGACGTTGGGCCGCCCGACGAACGAGACGAACCCCGCGCGGTAGGTCGACCCCCGAGGAGGCGCGGCCGAGGGGGTGAGGTCGTCTCCGGTGGTCGACATGGGGGCCTTTCGTGAACGTGCGGGAACTGGTGGGAGGTGGAGGGTCGCGACGACCGGACGCTCAGTCGTCGCGAGCGGCGTCGGCGAACGCGGCCTGGGCGTCCGCGAGGTCGGGATCGCGCTCGACGAGCACGGTCTGCAGGTCGTGCCGACGCCCCTCGGTGCGGTCGGCCGTGAGGACGAGGCCCGACACGCGGACGACCGAGCCCTGCTCGGGCAGGCGTCCCAGGACCTTGGTGAGCAGCCCTCCCACCGAGTCCACGTCGTCGTCGTCGAGTTCGAGGCCGAAGAGATCGCCGAGCTCGTCGACGGGGAGACGGGCACTCACCCGGAAGACCCCCGCGGAGACCTCGCGTTGCGGGGCGACCTCGCGGTCGTACTCGTCGCTGATGTCGCCGACGAGTTCTTCGATGAGGTCCTCGAGCGTGACCAGGCCGGCGATGCCGCCGTACTCGTCCACGACCATCGCGAGATGGTTCTTGTCGAGCTGCATCTGCCGGAGGGCGTCGTCGGCCTTCTTGGACTCGGGCACGAAGACGGCCGGGCGGGCGAGCGTCGTCACCGGGGCCGAGTCGTCGCCGCTGTGCTCGTGCAACCGCCGGGCGAGGTCGCGCAGGTAGACGATCCCGACGACGTCGTCGGAGTCGCGACCGACGACCGGGACCCGGGACACGCCCCGACCGAGGAAGAGGCTCATCGCCGAACCGACCGACGCCGTGGCGTCGAGGGTGACCATGTCGGTGCGGGGCACCATCACCTCGCGGACCACCGTGTCGCTGAACTCGAAGATCGAGTGGATGAGCTCGCGGTCGTCCTCTTCGAGGACGTCGAGCTCGGTGGCTTCGTCGACCATGCTGAGCAACTGCTCTTCGGAGGAGAACGACGCGCTGCGCGGACGTCCGGGGGTCACCCGGTTGCCGACCGCCACCAGGGCGTCGGCCAGGGGCCCGAGCACGACCCGGACGAACCGCACGAGACCCGAGGTCAGACGCACGAGGCCGCGGGCGTGGGCCCGACCGACGCTGCGCGGGCTGGAGCCCACGAGGACGAACGACACGACCGTCATGATGAGAGCCGAGAGCAGCAGGGCCAGCCACCACGGCTCGACCGAGAAGGCGAACGACAGCGACACGAGGACGGCCGCCGACGTCTCGGCGAGGATGCGCACGAAGTTGACGGCGTTTACGTGCGCCCCGACGTCGGCGGCGATGGCGGTCAACGCCGTCGCGTGACGCGGATCGTCGTCCGCCTCGTCGAGGAGGTCCTGGCGGCTGAGGACGCCTAGTGCGGAGTCGGCGGCGGCCAGGAGGCCGCCGAAGACCACCAGGAAGACCGCCACGACGACGAAGACCGTGACCATCACGGCGTCACCGACTCGTGTCGGACGCGGCGAAGGCCGCGAGGATCTCGCGCTGCAGACCGAACATCTCACGCTCGTCGTCGGGTTCGGCGTGGTCGAACCCCAGGAGGTGCAGGATGCCGTGGCAGGTGAGGAGCAGCATCTCGTCGAGCGGGCTGTGCCCCGCCGTGGCGGCCTGGGCCACGGCCACCTGCGGACACACGACGATGTCGCCGAGCAGGCCGGCCGGCGTGGGTTCGTCTTCGGTGCCGGGGCGCAGTTCGTCCATCGGGAAGCTCAGCACGTCGGTCGGACCGGGTTCGTCCATCCACTGGACGTGGAGCTGCTCCATCGCCGCCTCGTCGACGAACACGATCGCGAGTTCGGCCTCGGGGTGCACGTGCATCTGGTCGAGCGCGAAGGTGGCCAGACGTTGGATCGTGGCCTCGTCGACCTCGACGGCGGATTCGTTGGCGACCTCGATGCTCACCGGGTTCCCTTCTTCGGCAGGTGGTCGCGAGCGTCGGCCTGCTGGTCCGCCGCCTCGAGACGGCGGTGCTGCTGGGCCTGACGCTCGGCGTCGTAGGTCGTGTACGCGTCGACGATGCGGCCCACGAGCGTGTGCCGCACCACGTCATCGCTGGTGAGACGGGCGAAGTGGATGTCGTCGATGTCGTCGAGCACCGTCGTGACGAGCTGGAGGCCGCTGGCACCGGTGGGCAGGTCGACCTGGGTGACGTCGCCCGTCACGACCATGCGCGAGCCGAATCCGAGACGGGTGAGGAACATCTTCATCTGCTCGGGCGTGGTGTTCTGCGCCTCGTCGAGCACGACGAACGCGTCGTTGAGGGTGCGACCGCGCATGTACGCGAGAGGGGCGACCTCGACGGTGCCGGCCGCGAGCAGCTTGGGCACGATCTCGGGGTCCATCATCTCGTTCAGGGCGTCGTAGAGCGGCCGGAGATACGGATCGATCTTGTCGGTCAGCGTGCCGGGCAGGAAGCCCAACCGCTCGCCGGCCTCGACCGCGGGGCGCGTCAGGATGATGCGCTGGACCTCGCGGCGCTGCAACGCCTGGACGGCCTTGGCCATCGCCAGGTAGGTCTTGCCGGTGCCGGCCGGGCCGATGCCGAAGGTGATGGTGTGCTGGTCGATCGCGTCGACGTAGTCCTTCTGGCCCCGAGTCTTCGCCCGGACCCCCTTGCCGCGGCTGGTGACGATCGGCTGCCCGAAGACCTCGGACGGGCTGCCCTGCCCCGAGTCGAGCAGACGGGCCGACGTCGCGACCTCGGCCGGGCCGAGGTTGTGACCGCCGCGGACCATCGAGACGAGCTCGTCGACGAGGCCCTCGGCCCTGCCGACGGCCGACGAGGGCCCCTCGAGGGTGACCTCGTTGCCGCGGACGAGCACGCGGACGTCGGGGTACTGCTTCTCGACCGCACGCAGCAGGCGGTCTTGCGGTCCCAGGAGCTGGACCATGGCGACGCCGTCGACGGTCACGTCGACGCGACGGACGTCGTCACCCGTCGTCGGTGTCGAGGGGCCGGTGGCGTTCGTGTCGCTAGTGGGCAAGGGTGCCTTCCTCCAGGGGTCCACCGAGCACATGGGCGTGCACGTGGAACACGGTCTGCCCGGCGGATGCGCCGGTGTTGAAGATCAAACGGAACTCGGACCCGGAGTGTTCCCCGAACGCTGCCGGGTCGGCCGCGAGCCGGGAGGCGGTCGCCACCAGTTCGGCGAGCAACGCCGGGTCGCCCGCGGCGAGTTCGACGACGTCGCGGTACGCCTGGGTCTTGGGCACCACGAGCAGGTGGACGGGTGCCCGGGGCGCGATGTCGCGGAAGGCGATGACCGCGTCGCTCTCGAAGACGATGTCGGCGGGGATCTCGCGCGCGACGATGCGGCTGAAGACGGTGGGCTCGTCGGAGGTCTCGGACATGCTGCCCATCGTAGCGACGACCGCCGACACGGCCCCCGGGGGCGTCGAGGTCACCAGCGACCGAGTCGCGCGCTCAGCACGGACAGCGCGGCGGGACCCGCCGTGGAGGTCCGCAGGACGGCGTCCCCGAGGCGCACGGCGCGGGCACCCGCCTCGGCGAGCTGGTGCAGCTCGGCGGGCGACACCCCGCCCTCGGGACCGACGACCACGACGACGCGGCCGGGCACCGCGCCTCCTGCGGTCAGGTCGACCGCCGTGAGCGCCTGCTCGGCCGACGGCTCGAGCACGAGGACGAGATCGCGGGAGGCGCGCTCGGCCAGCTGCCGCGTCGTCGCGAGCCCCGAGACCTCGGGCGACCAGGGACGGATCGACTGCTTGGTCGCCTCGCGCACGATCGACGACCAGCGGGTGAGGCCCTTGGCGACCTTGGGGCCCTCCCAGCGGGAGATGCTGCGCGCCGCGGCCCACGGGACGATCTCGTCGACGCCGAGCTCGGTCGCGGCCTGCACGGCGAGTTCGTCGCGGTCGCCCTTGGCCAGCGCCTGGGCGAGGACCAGCCGCGTCGTCGGCGGTTCGTGCCGGACGACCCGGGTCGCGAGCAGCACCAGCCGCTCGGGGGCCGCCTCGGACACCTCGCCCTGGACCACCAGCCCCCGTCCGTTGCCGAGGGTCAGCGGCTCGCCCACCCGCACCCGGCTGACCGTGACCGCGTGTCGGGCCTCGGAACCGGTCAGCTCGACGCTCGAGCCGACCTCGGCGGCGGCCAGGTCGTCGACCAGGTAGAAGTGCGCCACGATCAGAAGTTCAGGAAGCGGTCGCGCAACTTGCCGAAGAGACCCTGCTGGAAGTGCGACAGCTCGGGCGCCGGGGAGCGGCGACCCGAGGCGAACTTCTCGATCAGCTCGCGCTCCTTGTGGCTGAGCTTGGTCGGGGTGACCACCTGGACGCCGATCTTGAGGTCGCCGCGACCCGTCCCGCGCAGTCTGGTGATGCCGCGGTCCTTCACGGTGAGGATGTCGGCACTCTGGGTGCCGGGCTTGATCTCGACCTCGATCTCGCCGTCGAGCCCGGTGAGCGTCGTCGACGTGCCGAGGATGGCGTCGGCCATCTGCACCTCGAGCGTGGCCAGCAGGTCGTCGCCGTTGCGGCTGTAGGTGTCGTGGTGTCGCACCTTGACCTCGAGGTACAGGTCGCCGTTCGGGCCACCGGCCTGGCCGACCTCGCCCTGACCGGGCAGCTGGAGCCGGAGTCCGGTGTCGACGCCCGCGGGGATGTCGATGGGGATCGAACGTCGGGCCCGGACGCGCCCCTGGCCCTGGCACGTCGGGCAGGGGTTGGGGATGACGGTGCCGTAGCCACGGCAGGTCCCGCACGGGCTCGACGTCATGACGTTGCCGAGCAGCGAGCGCACGGTGCGCTGAATCTGACCGGAGCCCCCGCAGATGTCGCAGGTCTGGGGCGAGGTGCCGGGTGCGCAGCACGAGCCGCTGCACGTGTCGCAGAGGACGGCCGTGTCGACCTCGATGTCGCGCTGCGTGCCGAAGACGATGTCCTCGAGGTCGACCTCGAGGCGCAGGAGCGCGTCCTGCCCGCGTTCCCGCCGGGACCGCGGACCCTGACGCTGGCCCTGGCCACCGCCGCCGAAGAACGCGTCGAAGATGTCGCCGAAGCCGGCGGCCCCGCCTCCGCCGCCGCCACCGAAGCCGGGCTGGGGGCCGAGGTCGTAGCGTTCGCGCTGCTGCGGGTCGCTGAGCACGTCGTAGGCGTGCGTGACGTCCTTGAACCGTTCGGACGCGTCGGGGCTGGGATTGACGTCGGGGTGAAGCTCGCGGGCGAGCTTGCGGTACGCCTTCTTGATCTCTTCCGGGGTCGCCTGACGGTCGACTCCGAGGACGTCGTAATGATCTGCCACTGGTTCTCGTCTGCCTCTGGTGTGGTGTGGTGGTCTTCCCGGCGGGGCCGGGCCCGGCGGACCGGGACGGGGATGGGGGTCGTGGGACGGCCGGGGCCGTGGTGGTCGGCTACCGCTCGGTGAGCAGCGACGACAGGTACCGCGCGACGGCACGGACCGCCGCCATGTTGGTCGAGTAGTCCATGCGCATGGGCCCGAGCACGCCGAGCCTCGCGATCTCGCTGCCCTGCGTGGAGTACCCGCTGGCCAGCACGGACGCCTGGGACAACCCGAACGACGCGTTCTCGCGGCCGATGCTCGCGGCCACGTCGACGGCGTCGAGTTGCATCTCGCCGAAGAGCCGCAAGAGGGCCACCTGCTCGTCGATCGCCTCGAGCACGGGGAAGAGGTCGCCGCTGAAGTCGTCGCCCGTGCGCACCAGGTTCGCCGCACCGGCCATGACGAGGCGGTCCTGACGTCCGGCGGCGATCTGCTCGGTGAGACTCGCGACGACCACGCCGACGACCGCCGCGAGGTCGGGACGGAACCGCGCCGGCAGGTCGGTGAGGGCGGTGGAGGCCTCACCCAGGGGCCGACCGCCGACCGCGGCGTTGATGGCGGCCCGCAACTCGGACAGGAAGGACTCGTCGACGGCGGTGCGGATGTCGACGACCCGCTGCTCGACCTGGCCGCTGTCGGTGATCAGCACCGTCATGACGCGACCGTCGCCCAGGCTGACCAGCTCGACGTGACGCACGCGGGCCCGGGAGAAGGTGGGGTACTGCACCAGGGCCACCTGGTTGGTGAGTTGCGACAGGAGCCGGACCGTCCGACCGAGCACCTCGTCGAGGTCGGTGGAGTCGCCCAGGAACGTCTCGATGGCCTGCCGCTGGGCCGCGCTGAGCGGGCGCAGGTCGGCGAGCTGGTTGACGAAGAGCCGGTAGCCCTTGTCGGTCGGCACGCGTCCCGACGAGGTGTGCGGTGCCGCGATGAGCTCTTCTTCTTCGAGCAGCGCCATGTCGTTGCGGATGGTCGCCGCCGAGACGCCGAACTGGTGTCGCTCGACGATGGACTTCGACCCGACCGGCTCGCGGGACGCGACGTAGTCGTGCACGATGACGCGAAGCACTTCGAGACCGCGTTCGGAGACCATGACGCACCTCTCTTCGCTCGACGTCCCCCGGGTCGTCCGCACGCCGGGCGACCGGGCCTGGCACTCGACGTGCCGGACTGCCAATCGTACGACACCTCCGTCGCGAGGCCTACTCGGGCCGCACCCGGCTGCCCTAGGGTGGCGGGGACATCCGCAGGACACTCACGAACAGGTGCAGCCATGACCGAGAACCCTCCCGCCCAGCCGAACGGCCCGCAGAACGGCCAGCCCGGCCAGAACGGTCAGCCCGGCCAGCCGTACGGGCAGGGTCTGCCCGGCCAGGGTCAGCCCGGCCAGGGCCAGCAGTCCGGCCCCGGCTTCGGCCAGCAGCCGGGCTACCAGCCGCAGCCCGTCCAGCCGATGCGCCCCGAGGACGAGAAGCTCTGGTCGACGCTCATCCACCTCGGCGGGATCCTCTTCGCGTTCGTCCCCGCCCTCGTCGGTTACCTCGTGTTGAAGGACCGCGGCCCGTTCATCCGGGAGCACACCAGGACCGCGCTGAACTTCCAGATCACGGTGGCCATCGTCTACGTGATCTCGGCGATCCTGTCGATCATCGTCATCGGAGGGGTGCTCGCCCTCGTCGCCGGCATCCTCGTGATCATCTTCTCGATCATCGCCGCCGTCGCGGCCAACAAGGGCGAGTGGTACAAGTACCCGCTGACCATCGAGTTCGTCAAGTAGACGGTCGACCGGCCCGGACGGGCACCACGCGAGGCGCGACTCCCCCGGGAGCCGCGCCTCCTGCGTTCCGGGCCCGCGCCTCCTGATCGCCACCGCGGGGCGCCGCGGCGATCAGGACGATCGGGACGCTCAGTCGGGCAGCAGACGCCGCACGACGGCGTCGGCCATGAGCCGCCCCTCGCGCGTGAGCACGACGCGACCCTGCAGGGCCGGACGCCCCTCGACCCAGCCGTCGGCGATGAGGCCACCGACGGCCCGGCGTCCGTCGTCGTCGAGCTCGGAGGTGGGCAGCCCCTCGCGGATGCGCACCCCGAGCAGGACGCGCTCGACCCGACGGGTCTCGTCGTCGAGGGTCTCGCGCCCGGCAGCCGGCGACTCACCCGCGGCCATGCGCTGCTGATAGGCGGCGGGGTGCTTGACGTTCCACCAGCGGACGCCACCGACGTGACTGTGCGCGCCCGGGCCGACGCCCCACCAGTCGTGGCCCTGCCAGTACGCCAGGTTGTGGCGGGAACGGTGCGCGACGCCACGCGACCAGTTGCTGACCTCGTACCAGTCGTAGCCCGCGCCGGCGAGCCGGTCGTCCGCGATCTCGTACATGTCGGCCGCGGTGTCGTCGTCGGGCATCGGGACCTCGCCCCGCTTGATCTGGCGGGCGAGCTTCGTGCCGTCCTCGACGATCAGCGAGTACGCGGAGAGGTGGTCGGGCTCCTGCTCGAGGGCGACGTCCAGGGAACGCCTCCAGTCGTCGAGGGTCTCGCCGGGCGTGCCGTAGATGAGGTCGAGGCTGACGTCGAGCCCGGCGTCACGGGCCCAGCGCACCACGAGCGGGATGCGCTCGGGGTCGTGCGTGCGCTCGAGGGTGGCGAGCACGCTCGGGACGGCCGACTGCATGCCGAAGCTGACGCGCGTGAAGCCGGCGTCGGCGAGCTGCTGCAGGTACGCGGCGTCGACCGAGTCGGGGTTCGCCTCGGTCGTCACCTCGGCGCCGGGCTCGAGACCCCAGGTGTCGACCATCGCGTGGAGCATCGACGTGAGGTCGCCCGAGGGCAGCATCGTCGGGGTGCCCCCGCCGAAGAACACCGAGGAGGCGCGGCGCGGCGGGAGCCCCGCCTCGCGCAGCACCCGACCCCCGAGCTCGATCTCGGTGACGGCCTGCCCGGCGTAGTCGTCGCGACGAGCGCCTCGCAGCTCGTCGCCCGTGTAGGTGTTGAAGTCGCAGTACCCGCAGCGCACGCGGCAGAACGGGACGTGCAGGTAGACCCCGAAGTTGCGGTCGTCCGCGCCGACGGCGACGGTCTCGGGCAGGCGTCCGTCGACGGGGGCGGGATCGCCGAGGGGAAGGGCTCCGGGCACCGTCAGGCGCCGGTTCCCGCGGCGTCGCCGCGCGGGCCGGTCGGGGGGCGCTCGTCACCGCGGGGGTCGCCGACGCCGGCCTCGGTGTCCTCGACGACGACGACCTCGTCGGTCTGCTCGCCCTTCTCGTTGAGGCTCAGTGCCCGCAGGTACCGCTTCGTGTACTGCGCCTGCGTGCGTCGCAGGAACGGTGCCACGAGACGCCACTTCGCGCTCGACGGCTTCGAGAACGACCGGATGGAGAGCCAGACCGAACCGTCGTCGGTCTGGTCGACGATCCAGGACTCCTCGCCGCTCTCGGGGTGGCCGTCGAGGGTTCCGTACGCGAAACCCTTGCGCTTCGGTTCGTCGATCACGTAGACGACGCGCACCGGGGCCTCGACCGTGCGCCCGTAGGCCTCGATGCTCAGCGTGGCCGTCGTGCCCGCCGTGAGGAAGGGCGTGCCGTCGGGCGAGTAGCGCGACTCGTCACGCGCGGTCGCCCACTCGGCGGCGTCGACCGGTTGCCCGTGCTCGTCGAACTGGACGGGCGTGTACTCGCTCTCGTCGGCCGGCGGCACACTGTCGACCCGGACGCGGATGCCGCTGCGCTCCTGGATCTGCCAGGTCATGGTGGCGATCCAGGCCGCGGCGAAGCGGGCGTCGCCGTGGCCGACGCGGGCCCGGTACTCGGCCGGCTTGAACCCCTTCGGCGGGTACTGCATGAGGTCGGGGGCCTGCGTCGCCCCGACCTCGCCGTAGGTCGTGCGGGTCTCGGTGTGGGTGGCTCGACGCATGGACCCTACTTCTTGTCTTTCTTCTCGACGTCGCCGCTGAGGGCGGCGATGAAGGCCTCTTGGGGCACGTCGACCCGACCGATGGTCTTCATGCGCTTCTTGCCCTCTTTCTGCTTCTCGAGGAGTTTGCGCTTGCGCGAGATGTCGCCGCCGTAGCACTTGGCCAGGACGTCCTTGCGCATGGCCCGGATGCTCTCGCGGGCGATGATCCGGGCACCGATGGCGGCCTGGATGGGCACCTCGAACTGCTGCCTCGGGATGAGTTCGCGCAGCCGGCCCGTCATGAGCACCCCGTAGGCGTAGGCCTTGTCGCGGTGCACGATCGCGCTGAAGGCGTCGACCTGCTCACCCTGCAACAGGATGTCGACCTTGACCAGGTCGGCCTCTTGATCGCCGATGGGCTCGTAGTCGAGGCTGGCGTAGCCCGCCGTCTTCGACTTGAGGCTGTCGAAGAAGTCGAACACGATCTCGCCGAGGGGCATCGCGTAACGGATCTCGACCCGGTCCTCGCCGAGGTACTCCATGCCCAGCAGGGTGCCGCGGCGCTGCTGGCAGAGCTCCATGATCACGCCGACGTAGTCCTTGGGCGCGAGGATGCCCGCCTTGACCATGGGCTCGCTGACGCTCGCGATCTTGCCGCCCGGGAACTCGCTCGGGTTGGTGACCGTGACGGTCTTCTTGTCTTCGGTGGTGACCTCGTAGATGACGCTCGGGGCCGTCGTGATGAGGTCGAGGCCGAACTCGCGGTCGAGTCGTTCGGTGACGATCTCGAGGTGGAGCAGGCCGAGGAACCCACAGCGGAAGCCGAAGCCGAGGGCCACCGAGGTCTCGGGCTCGTACACCAGCGCGGCGTCGGACAGCTTGAGCTTGTCGAGGGCCTCACGGAGGAGGGGGTAGTCGCTGCCGTCGATCGGGTAGAGCCCCGAGAACACCATCGGCAGCGGTTCGGTGTACCCGCTGAGGGCCTCGGTCGCGGGCTTGGCCGACGTCGTGACGGTGTCGCCCACCTTCGAGAGGCGGACGTCCTTCACGCCGGTGATGAGGTAGCCGACCTCGCCGACCGACAGCCCCTGGCTCGGGACGGGCTCGGGTGACGAGACGCCGATCTCGAGGATGTCGTGGGTCGACTTCGTCGACATCATCTGCACCTTCTCGCGAGGGTGCAGGGTGCCGTCGATCATGCGGATGTACGTCACCACGCCGCGGTAGCTGTCGTAGACCGAGTCGAAGATCATCGCGCGGGGCGGTGCGTCCTTGACGCCGACGGGAGAGGGAATGCGGTCGACGACACGGTCGAGGAGCTCTTCGACGCCCATTCCGGTCTTGCCGCTGACCCGCAGCACGTCGGCGGGGTCGCCGCCGATCAGGCCCGCCAGCTCGGCGGCGTACTTGTCGGGGTCGGCCGCCGGGAGGTCGATCTTGTTGAGCACCGGGATGATCTCGAGGTCGTTCTCGAGCGCCAGGTAGAGGTTCGCCAGGGTCTGCGCCTCGATGCCCTGCGCCGCGTCGACCAGCAGGATCGCCCCCTCGCACGCGGCCAGCGAGCGGGAGACCTCGTAGCTGAAGTCCACGTGGCCGGGGGTGTCGATCATGTTGAGCGCGAAGGTCTCGCCGTTGCGCTCCCACGGCATGCGCACCGCCTGGCTCTTGATCGTGATGCCGCGCTCGCGCTCGATGTCCATGCGGTCGAGGTACTGGGCACGCATCGCACGCGACTCGACCACACCGGTGATGCCGAGCATGCGGTCGGCGAGGGTCGACTTGCCGTGGTCGATGTGCGCGATGATGCAGAAGTTGCGGAGGGACTCGGGCTCGGTCGACGCCGGCTCGAGTGCGCGGGTTGCTTGGGGACTCACACGATCCTCTGGGGGTGGTGGGCGGGGGTACCGCACGATTCTCCCACGCCGGGGCGACGGATCGGGCGTCGGCCCGCGCGGGGCCGCCCGTCGGCAACTCCTGCCCGGTGTCGCGACCGGCACCGCGCCTCCCCGGTCGATGGCTCGTGCCGTGACGGCGGGCAGGACTTGCCCATACCGTGGCCGCACCGGATGCCGTGCGCGCGGGACGCCGCGGTGCGGGCGAGCGGGTGGGCCGGTCGGCGGGTGGGTCAGAGGGGGATGCGAGCCAGAGGGGCGGTGCGGGCAACTCCTGGCCGGTGCCGCTCGGGCGGTCGGTCTCCCCGGCGTCGCGTCGGGCGTGCGACGGCAGGCAGGAGTTGCCGACGCGGGCGACGCGAGCCGGGCCGCGGGATGAGCGCGGGACGAGCGCGGGC
>NZ_JACYNS010000030.1:0-27888 GCF_014839405.1 Frigoribacterium sp. CFBP 13605
CCGCTAGGTCGGCCGCGCCCGCCCGCCCGGTCGGCCGCGCCCGCCCGCTCAGGCGACGGGGCGCTGGCCGGGCAGGGCGTGCAGGTCCTCGGCGGCGAGTTCGGCGGCGATGGGGTCACCGGCCTCGGTCGCCTCGCGCAGGGCGGCGAACGAGTCGGCCATCGAGTCCCACTGCAGCACCTGCACGATGTTCGGCACGCGCAGTTTGTAGGCGAGGCCGTCGGTGACGTCGGTGCAGACCTTGACCAGTGACGGATTGCCGCAGTGGTCGACGTAGGTCGAGAACAGCGCGATGGCGTGGGCGTTCAGAGCCGGGGCGTCTTCACGGTCGAGGTCGCCGAGGCAGACGTCGATGGCCCGCACGATCTCTCGCTTGACGGCGTCCGGCAGGTTCGGGACGGCCAGCCGGACGGCGCCGCCGAAGAGCACGCCCAGGGTCTGGACCGCCTGGACGGCTTCTTCGGCCTTCGGCGTCGCGACCTTCGTGTAGCGGTTCGGTGCCATCTCGACGAGGCCGGCGCGCACGAGGTCGCCGAGTGCCTCGCGGATCGGGGTGCGCGACACCTGCAGCCAGGCGATCAGCTCGTCGTCGTGCAGGCGTTCGCCCGGTTCGAGCGTGCCGTCGATGATCGCGTCACGGATGCGGCTGCGGACCGTGTCGCGCAGCAGCTGTCGTTCGGCGGCAGGGGGAGTGACGGGAATCGGCATGCGGCCTCCTAGATCCTCACGGGCGTCTGCCCGGCCAGCATCCTAATACGGAAACGTCACATTTTGCCCGATGGGCAGCGAAGTCGACATGTCAATGTCAGGTCACGAGATCCCCGGCGACGACGACGAAGCCCCGCCCCTCGGAGGGAGGGGCGGGGCTTCTCGATCGGGTCGGTGTCGTCAGTTCGTCGCCGCGGCGGGGGCCGCCGCAGGCACGTGCTGCGAGTGGACCTCGACGCCGTGCGAGTCGCGCAGGGTCGTCAGGGTCTGCTCGATCTCGTCGTCGCGCTGCTCGGTCGTCCATCCGAGCGAGCGGGCCATGACGTCCGCGATCTCGGTGAGCAACTCGATGGTGACGCCCCCGACGAACGCGAGGTTCGTGCGGCGCAGGACGACGTCGGCCAGGTGGACGGCGTCCTCGTGCTCGGCGAAGTAGGCGATCTCGGCCGTGGTCAGCGTCGAGTCGGCCTCGAGGGCCTGCGACGGCTGGTCGAGCAGCACTTCGATGACGTCGGAGGCGCGGGTGCCGTAGCGGGTGAGCAGACGGTCGACCTGGTCACGGTCGAGCCCGTCGGCGTGGGCCGCGACCCAGGTGGTGCGGGCGCCCTCGGTGGTGGGGAAGCCCTTGCCGCCGCCGATCGCCATGCCGGTGGTGTCGACCGTGCGCTTCACGCCGAGCTTCGTCGTCGCCTCGGTCGAGAGGTGCGCCGACAGGGCACGGAAGGTGGTCCACTTGCCGCCGACCAGGCTGAGAACGGCCGTGCCGGGCAGCTCGGCGACCTCGGTCTCGACGATGCGGTAGTCGCGCGACACGAAGCCCGCGGCGAGGTCGTCGTGCTTGGGCAGGGGGCGGACGCCCGAGTAGCGGTAGACGATGTGGTCGCGGGTGAGCTCGATGTCGGGGTAGACGTGCTTCACCAGGTCGAAGAAGTAGTCGACCTCTTCTTCGGTGCAGACGGCCGGCTCGGCCATGTCGGCCTCGAGGTCGGTCGTGCCGATGAGCACGCGACCCTTGAGCGGGTAGATCAGGACGATGCGGCCGTCGTTGTTCTCGAAGAAGATCTCGCGACCGTTCGTGGCCTCGAGCAACTCGGGGCTGTCGACGACGATGTGCGACCCCTTGGTGCCGCCCATGTACTGAGACTCGGCGCCGAAGGCCTTGTTGGTGAGGTCGGTCCAGGGGCCCGACGCGTTGATGACGACGCCGGCCTTCACCGTGAACTCGGTCCCGCTGACGACGTCGCGCAGGGTCACGCCGCCGTCGGCGGTCCCGACGGCCTCGAGGTAGTTGGCGCTGCGGGCGTTGTCGCCGGCGGCCAGGCCGTCCTTCAGCACGTCGAGCGCGAGGCGCTCGGGCTCGTGCACCGACGCGTCGTAGTAGGTGCCCGTGTACTTGAGGGCCTTGTTGAGGTGCGGCATCTCGGCCAGCGCCTTCTTGCGACCGAGGAACTTGTGACGGGGCACCGAGCCGCCGTCACGCGAGAACGAGTCGTACATGGTCATGCCGACCTTGATCAGCAGTGCGCCGCGCTCCTTCGTGGAGCGCTGCTTGTGCGTCAGCATGCGCAAGGGGGCGTTCATGATGCCGCTGAACGTCGAGAAGATCGGCATCGTGGTCTGCAGCGGCTTGACGTAGTGCGGGGCGATCTTCAGCAGGCCGTTGCGCTCTTCGACGCTCTCGCGGACGAGACGGAACTCGCCGTTCTCGAGGTATCGGATGCCGCCGTGGATCATGTGGGACGACGCGGCGGACGCGCCGGACGCGTAGTCGGCCCGTTCGACGAGCACGACGTCGACGCCCTGGAGGGCGAGGTCGCGGAAGGTCGCGATGCCGTTGATGCCACCGCCGACGACGAGCACCTGTGCCGTCGGGCGGTCGACGATGCGCTGCACGTTGGGACGGATCGAGTCTGTCTTCTTCGACATGGTCACTGCTTCTTTCGAGATGCGATGTCAGGTGGTGGTGACCGACTCGTCCTGCGGGCCGGTAGATTCATCGTCGTCCCGATGCACACAAGGTGCAACGTATCTGCACGAACGTGCAAGGAGGTCCCCTTGGTCGCTGGCGACACGTCCGAACGCACGCAGGAGGCCCTGCGCGCCGCGCACCTCTACTACATGCAGGACCTCACGATGGAGGCGATCGCGCACGAACTGCAGACGTCCCGCTCGTCGGTGTCGCGCCTCCTGAAGGCGGCACGCGAGACGGGCCTCGTCGACATCCAGATCAAGTCCCCGCTCGACCAGCCGACGGCCGTGGGCGACGGGCTGCACCGGCGGTTCGGCGTGGTCGCGCACGTGGTCCCGGTGCCCGACCAGACGAGCGACGTCGACCGGCTCGACCGGGTCGCGCTGTCGGCTGCACGAACGCTCACCCAGTACGTCGACTCGAACATGGTCGTCGGCGTCGCCTGGGGCTCCACCGTCAGTGCGGTCAGCCGGTACCTGGTGCCCAAGACCACGCACAACACCGTCTTCGTCCAGCTCAACGGTGCGGCGAACACCCGCACGACCGGCATCGAGTACGCCAGCGAGATCCTGCGTCGGTTCGGCCACGCGTACGGCGCCCTGATCCAGCAGTTCCCCGTGCCCGCGTTCTTCGACGACCCCGCCACCAAGAGCGCCCTGTGGCGGGAGCGCAGCACCCGACGCGTCCTCTCGCTGCAGGGCGCCATGGACCTCGTCGTCTTCGGCGTCGGCTCGCGCGAGGCACACGTGCCGAGCCACGTCTATTCGGGTGGTTACCTCGAGCAGAGCGACCACGACAGCCTGGCCCACGACCACGTGGTGGGCGACGTCGCGACCGTGTTCTTCCGCGAGGACGGCTCGTCGGCCGACATCGAGCTCAACCGGCGCGCGACCGGGCCCGACCTGGCGACCATCCGACGCGCGCCGCGTCGCGTCTGCGTCGTCGCGGGGGAGGCCAAGGTGGTCAGCGTCCGCGGTGCTCTCGCCGCGGGCCTGGTCACCGACCTCATCCTCGACGAGGGGACCGCCAGGGCGCTCCTGGCCAGCTGATCGGGAGGGGCCGCGGTCCGGAGGCGCGGGTGGGGTACACCGGGCCAGCCACGACCCAGCCCGCCCGCGTAGACGGGAGGCGTCGTACACCGGGCCCCGACCGGCCCCGAGAGGAGCATCACCATGGCAAGCACCGAACTCACCGGACGCCGCGTTCTCGCGATCGTCACGAACTACGGCGTCGAGCAGGACGAGCTCGTCGTCCCCGTCGCGAAGCTGCGCGAGCAGGGCGCCACCGTCGTCGTCGCCGGCGTCTCCACCGAGCCGATCCAGACGCTCGTCGGCGACAAGGACCCGGGGCAGACCGTCCGCCCCGACACGACCATCGCCGAGGTCGACGCCGCCGACCACGACCTCCTGCTCGTTCCCGGCGGCACCATCAACGCGGACACCCTCCGCACCGAGAGCGACGCCGTCGACCTGGTGAAGGCCTTCGCCACGGCGGGCAAGCCGATCGCGGCGATCTGCCACGGCCCGTGGGCGCTCATCGAGGCCGGCCTCGTGACGGGCAAGGAGCTCACCTCCTATGCGTCGCTGCAGACCGACGTCCGCAACGCCGGCGGCAGCTGGGTCGACCGTTCGGTGGTGACCGACGTCGAGCAGGGCTTCACGCTCGTCACGTCGCGTGACCCCGGCGACCTCGACGACTTCGTCCGCGAGACCTCGTCGGCCCTGGCCGCCACGGCCTGATCCGTCGTCTCCGTCGCGGCGGGGTCCGTCGTCCCACCCCGGGGCGACGGACCCCGCCGTGGGTCTTTAATGGGACGTCGGGCCATCGTCGGTCCGTCACCCGGCGCTCCGGCGCCCACCCGGTCGAGAGAGAGGCGCGATGAAGTTCGGCAAGACGCGCGGGGCCCCCTCCGAGCCGGCGACGCCCGATCCCGCCGCCCTCGAGCGCGCCGTCGCAGAAGGGGTGCTCATCTCGCGTGCGGCCGCCGTCGTCTCGGTGGCCAACTCGATCGTCATCCGTGCCCTCCGCGATGACGAGCACTTCGACCACGAGCGCACCCGCGAGGCCGTGCGCACCATCCTCGGTCGCCTCGCGGCGGAACAACGCGAGCAGAACGAACGGATCGGCGGCGAACGGGCGAAGGCCCTCAAGGCCAAGGGCCGGTCGCGACACCAGCACGACTACCGGCGCGGGGACGACGACACCCTCTGGTTCCGGGAGAAGACCTACACGGCCGTGGCCGACCGGCTGGACGAGCTGCAGTCCGACGACGACTTCGTGCGCGACATCGTCGCGGCGGCGGTCGACCGGGCCTGGGGCGACGTCGGGGCCGCGATCGTCACGAAGGTGTCGGCCGTCGAGGCGGTCGACCCGGCGTATCCCGACGAACGCGACCAGCGCCTCCGTGATCTCGTCGACGTGGACCTCGCGCGGTTGCTCGCCCAGCCGCCGCCGGGGTCGGACGCCCCCCGCGCGGTCTGAGGGACGCACCGTCCGGCGGCCCCCGACCTGGGGCTGTCCCGCCCGGTACCCGGGCGAGAGCATGGAGGGACACCGCTCGGCCCTCACCACGCGGAGCCCTCGTCGATCAGGCCACCGCTGTGGGAGGAACCCGGCATGAACCGTTTCGTCAGCCCGCTCGTGCGCGGGATGATCCGCCAGCGCAATCGCTGGTTCGACCGACGCCTCGGGCTGCCCAGGCCCGAGAGCGTCGCCCGGACGCACGCTCCCGGCGTCAGCCCCGATCGCGTGCTGCTGTTCGGCAGCGGGCCCGCCGTCGGGTGGGGCGTCCGCAGCCACGACCTGGGGCTCGCGGGTCACCTCGCGCGGGCCGTCTCGCAGGCCACGGGTCGCGGGGTCGACGTCGACGTCGTGGCCGACCCCTCGATGGGGACGGTGTCCGCCCGGCGGGTGCTCGGACACCGTGACCTCACGCGCTACGACGCCGTGGTCGTGGTGACGGGCATCAACGACGCCCTCGCCATGACCGACGTCACGAAGTGGCGGCGCGCGTTCGTCGACCTGCTCGTGCACATCGAGACCGAGACCGGGGGCGCGAGCAGTCCCGTGCTCGTCACGGGCGTCCAGTCGCCCAGCGAGGTGACGGTGTTCCGCATCGCCGGCGGGGGCCTCGTCGACCGACACGCGGCCGAGCTGAACGAGACCATCCGGGACGTCTGCTCGACCCACCCCCGGGTGCACGTGCTCATGCCTCCGTCGCCGCTCTCGGGCCACGACGACCGGGACAAGCTGATCGCCAAGTACGCCCGCTGGGGCGAGGCGCAGGCCGAGATGCTCGCGCCCATGCTCGACGCGCAGATGTCCGCCGGCGGCGGCGTGGCCCGGGCGCGCCGGCACGCCCCTCAGGCCGAGGTCGACCGCGTGGAGGCGATCAGGGCATTGGGCCTCCTCGACACCGACCCCGAAGAACGCTTCGACGACATCGTCGAACGGGCGCGGACCCTGCTCGGCGCGAGCGGGGCCGCGTTCTCCCTCGTCACCGCCGACCGACACTGGAACAAGGCCCTCGCCGGGGGCGGCGACCGCGAGCTGCCCATGGCGCTCTCGTTCTGCGCCCACACGGTCGCCGGCGGCCAGCCGTTCATCGTCGAGGACGCCTGGGCCGACGAACGGTTCGGCGTCGAGGCGCCGGCGCGGTTCTACGCCGGCTACCCGGTCGAGAGCCCCGAGGGCGTGCGCATCGGAGCGCTCTGCGTCGCCGACCCCGAGCCCCGCACGGTCGAGAGCGTCGACCTCGTCATGCTGCGCGAGCTCGCCCTCAGCGTGCAGCGCGAGCTCGCGAGGCAGGCCGTCGCGCGGGCCTGAGAGCAGATGTACAGAAAGATGTACACGATGAGGGGCTCCGCGCTAGCATCGTCTCCATGGAGACCTCCATCCGAAGCGCCGACGTCCTCGCCGTGGCTGATGCCCGCAGCGGCTTCAGCCGCCTCATGAGGGACTTCCGGCTCGACCCCGACCGTCCGGCCGTTGCCGTGGGGCCGCACCGCCGCCCCGAGGTCGTCATCGTGCCGTGGAGCCGTTTCGTCGAGATGTCCGAGCGTCCCCCGTCTGGTCGAGAGGGCGTTTCGCTGCTGGACGAGATCACCTCGCGTGCCGGTCTCGTCCGGCGCCTCGCGGGCCTGAGCCACATCGACGCCGTCAGCGTCTTCGGGTCGGTCGCTCGCGGGACCGAGACCGACGACAGTGACATCGACCTCCTGGTCGATCCGGGGGCCGAGGCGACCTACTTCGACTTCGCGCAGTTCGAGATCGACATGGAAGCCGTGTTCCAGCGTCCGGTCGACGTCGTGTCCCGGCGGGGGCTCGACCCCGAGGCCGACCGCGAGATCCTGACACAAGCGGTGCCCGTGTGAACCCCTCTCCGGACCGCGCCGAACGTTGGCTGGTCGACCTCGACGCGACCCTGGCGGCCTCGGCCGAGCTCGTGTCCCGTGGTCGCGAGGCGTTCGACGGCGACCCTGCGCTTCCGTTGGCGTTCGAGGCGCTGGCCAACCGGGCCGGTGACCTGAGCAAGCGCTTGGTCGCGTACGACGGCAGGAGGTTCCACGAGGTCGAGTTCTCACTCGCCGCCAAGAATCGCGACTTCGTCGTCCATCACTACGATCGCCTCGACCGTGAGACCCTCTGGCAGACCGTGACCCGGAGCTTTCCCCTCCTGCACTCCCTCGTGCAGCGTCACCGACGCGACGGATGAGCGCCGAACCCCTGGTCACGCCCGACGGCCGGTACCTCGTGGTCCGCGGCCGGCTGTGGCGCCGGACCGATCCTCGCCTCGACGAGGCGACCCGCGCCTCCTTGGTCCACGACCTGATGGAGGCGCGGCGCGCGACGAAGACGGCGCTGGCCGCCGACGACGCTGCCGCCGTCGAGGACGCCCGGGCCCGGGTCGACGCCGCGAAGACGTCGCTCGGCGAACGCGGCCCGGTGTGGTGGGACGACGACGCCCCCGACGAGACCCGCCGCATGGCACGGAACACGCGGTACGCGGACTGGTTCGCCACGGTCGGGCCCGACGCCGCCACGAACTGACCATCTCGCCATGAGGCGCACTCCGCCACGAAGTGGACACCGCACCAGGAGAAAACGCGGTGCCGCGTCCACTTCGTGGTGTGGTGTGATGCGGTGGCGGTCGGGCGGCCCGCCTCCGGCGTTGCTAGCGGCCCTGGCGCTTCTTGAACGGCTTGGGCTGGCCCTTGACGGCGGGCGTACGGCCCTTGCCCTTGGACGCCTTGGCCTTGCCGCCGGCCGGCGGGGGTGGCGGCGGGGTCGGGGTGGAAGGACTCGCCAGTTCGTCCTCGGCGACGACCACCGCCGCCTTGCCGGCCTTGGTCAACCGGTACGGCGTGACGTCGCGGTCGAACAGCTTCGCACCGAACTCGAGCTCGAGGGCCTCGATCGACGATTCGAGCTTCTGGCGCGAGATGCCGAGCTTGTCGGCCGCCACCGGGAAGTGCAGCACGTCGGCCGCGACCAGGAAGTGCCTCAGGTGGCTGGTCTTC
The DNA here is from genome assembly GCF_014839405.1 of Frigoribacterium sp. CFBP 13605. Taxonomy (NCBI): domain Bacteria; kingdom Bacillati; phylum Actinomycetota; class Actinomycetes; order Micrococcales; family Microbacteriaceae; genus Frigoribacterium; species Frigoribacterium sp. CFBP 13605. The sequence continues at coordinate 8,197 of NZ_JACYNS010000030.1, forward strand.
ACGCCGTGGCGACCGAACCGGCGGAGGAGCCGCCGACCGAGTCCGCACGGATGCCCAGGCCGTCGAGGGCCTTCTGGAAGATCGTCAGACCGCTCATGCCCGGCAGGTTCGAGATGTTCTGGTCGAGCTTGACGGCGGCCTTGCGGCCCTCTTCGCCGCTCATCAGCTGGCCGAAGACGAACTTGACGTCGTCGACCTCCATGATGGACGAGCCGACCGGGGCCCAGACCTTCGACAACAGGAACCGCGTCAGCTTCTGCGCCTTCTTGCTCGCGAGCAGACGCTCACGGGCCTGCGAGACGTAGAACGCGACGTGGCGGGCCTCTTGCTTGGCGATGCGCTTCAGCAACTCGGCGAGGACCGGGTCCTGTTCGAGCTCGGCCATGCGCTTGTACGCCGACACGGCCGAGTACTCGTTGGCCGCGCCCCACGACATGTGGACGGCGACGAAGTCGGAGCCGACGATCTTGCCGAGCAGACCCTGCTTGACCGGGTCGAGGCGCTCACGCCAGCCGAGCTTGAGCCGGTTCGCGCGGAGCTGGTCGTAGTCGACCGTGATGCCGTGGACCTCGAGAATCGCGGCGAGGGCCTCGCCGTGCCAGAACTCCTCGCGGTTCCACATCGTCATGAACGTGGTCATCTCGTTCTCCTTGTGAGAAGGAGTCGTGAGCAGGTCACGGGTGTAGCAGACCGTGTGGTACTCGACGTCGGCCATGTAGCGCAGCGTCCGCAGCGAGTCGGCCGAGAGCGGGTTCTTCCGGAAGTGGTCGAGGTCGAGGTCGTCCCAGCTCAGGCGTTCGGAGGTCGCGGCGAACTTGTCGATGTCGAAGGCCATGTGATGTCAGGAGGCGCGGGCTCAGGCCCTGCCTCCGTCTCCTTTCGCTGTGGTGCTGCTGGTGCCGCTCGTGGTGCTGGTGCCGCTTCTGCCGTGGGGGCCGCTGCGAGTCCAATCGCGGATGCTCCATCTTCTTCGGAGCGCCTCGCGTGCCAGATTGCTGTCGGGGTTGACCGCGTTCGGGTGGCCGACCATCTCGAGCCAGGCGAGGTCGGCGAACGAGTCACCATAACCGTACGACCCCGAGAGATCGATGTCGTTCGCCTGGGCGTACTGGCGCAGCCAGGCGGCACGGGCCTCGTCGACCAGCGGAGGCTGTGCGAGGTAACCCGTGTAGACGCCGCTGCGCTGGTGCATCGTGCTGGCGACGACGTCGTCGAAGAGGTGTGCCAGGGGAGTCGTCAGGGTGTCGATCGAGCCCGTGACCAGTACCGTGCGGTGCCCGGCGGCACGGTGCTCGGCCAGTCGGGCGAGCGCGTCGGGGAGGGTGTGGCGCAGGACCGTGTCGGCGTAGCCGCGTGACCGGACCACTCCCGAGAGCCGCGCGACGGGCATGCCCTCGTACCGTCGGGAGAACGTGCGGATGAACTCGCCGCGGTCGCGACCCTCGGCCCGGAGGTAGCGCGGCAGCGAGGTGAGCAGGCTGGCGACCTCGCCGGGCCAGGCGGCCTTGCGGAACCCGGCCGAGCGCACCCAGAGGTACTGCTCGACGATGTTGCTGTCGAGCACCGTGCCCTCGAGGTCGAACACGGCCACGACGTCGTCGCGCGGCGGCAGGGCCCGCGTGTCGGCGACGGCGGCCGACGCGGCGGGTCGCACCGAGAACGCCCGGGTCATCGAGGTGATGGACGGGAAGTGCACTTCTTGGAAGTAGGCCTCCCAGTCGACGTCGGTCACGTCGAAGCCGATGTCCGCGGGCGAGCCCGCGGGGAGTCCGGCGTGCAGGGCCCGGGTGCGTCGGTCGTCGAAGATGATCTCGGACTGCACGTAGTGGCGGTAGAGGTCGGTGAGGCTCTGCAGCGACTCGAGGTCGGCCCGCCGCGTCTGGACCCCGGCCAGCGCCGTCCGGGTGCGCAGCGTGCTCGGCAGTCGCGTGAGCACGGCCTCGCGGACGTCGTTGACGCGGTTCGCGGTGCGGATGGCGCCCTCGACCTTGCGCACGCCTGGGAAGTTCCAGTGCGGCGCCTCGATCGACGAGTGCTCGTCGCGGGGCAGCGGGTTGGCCGTGAAGAACGCCTTGAGGTTCTCGAACATGCGCAGGATCGAGAACGGGTTGCTGCCGCCCGAGCTGGCGTGGAAGTACTGGGGGCTGCCGGCCTCGACCGGGTTCGCCGCGACGGTGAGGATGACGTTGACGACGTAGTCGACCGGGATCACGTCGAGCACGCTGTCGGGCACGCCGGGGAACTCGGGCAGCAGCCCGCGGGCGTACGACATGATCAGCGGGTCGGCGACCTTGAAGCCGTCGATCCAGCCGGGGTAGGGGTGCCGGTGGGCGCTCTCGACGATCGCCGGTCGGACGACCGACAGGCGGTGCCCGGCCTCGGCCCAGAGCTCTTCGGCGGCGCGCTCGGCGAAGGCCTTGGTCAGCGTGTAGACGTCGGTCCAGCCGAGCGTCTCGGCCCGGGTGCGTCCGTAGTCGACGAGACGGGCCTTGACCCAGGCGACGCGGGCGTCTTCTGCGGCCGTGGCGACCGCCTGCGGACCGGTCTTGCCGTGCGCCGCACGACCCTGGGCGAGGAAGGTGCGAAGCGTCTCGGGCTGGCGGGAGGCGGCCTCGACCCGGGCGCGGGCGTCGGCGGCGGCGGCGCGCTCGACACGCCAGTCGACGGTGTGGCCGAGCGACGCCTCGGGGAACACGCCCTTGCGGATGCCGCCGACGTAGGCGGTCGACACGTGCACGACGTGCGGGTCGGTGCCCGTCTTCCGCAGGGCCTCGTAGAGCCCGACCGCCCCGCCGACGTTGGTCTCGAAGGCCTGGTCGATCGGCGGGTCGAACGACACCGTGGACGCGCTGTGGATGACGACGTCGAGGTCGTCGGGCAGGTCGGGCAGGTCGCCCAGGCCGCTCTCGATCACCCGGAGCCGCTCGGCGAGGGCCTTCTCGACGCCCTCGGCCCCGACGGCCTCGCGCCACGAGGCGAAGACCGGCTTCTTCAGCAGGTGCCGCAGACGCCCCTCGGCCGAGGTGCCGGCCTTCGGTCGGATGAGGAGCGTGACCGTCGTGCCGGGGTGCGACGAGAGCAGACGCTCGAGGATCGCCTGGCCGACGAAGCCGGTGCCGCCGGTGAGCAGGACGTGCGAGCCGCCGAGGTCGACTCGGGTGGCGCCCGGGGTCTGGTCGGGCAGCGCGAGGCCGGGGGTGGAGCTCATGCGGTCAGCTTTCTGGTCACGGCCGCCCCGACGGAGGCGTCCAGGCCCGGCAGGTCGGCGACCTGCGCGCCCACGCGGTCGGCGCGCAGGTGGCCCTCGGCCCCGCCGAAGACGGTGGCGTCGAAGAAGGTGCGCTCGGAGTCGGCGCGCTCGACGGCGCCGATCGGCCAGACGGCCGTCAGCAGGGAGGCGCGGGTCATCTTCACCGACCGGCGCGAGTCGCGCAGGCGCCAGTCGGCCTCGCTCGCGAAGAACTGCTCGTGACGACCCTTCACGACCCTCGCCCGGTCGATCACGGTGGTCAGCGTGGGGTGTGCCGCGAGCTCGTCGAGGCGGTCGTATGCCTCTCGGAGCACCCATTCGTCGACGGCCCCCGTCGTCGTGTGCACGGCGACGATGGGGGAGCCGACGGTGATGGCCTGGAGGGCCCGGGTGATCGGGCCACGGCGCTCGACGGCCTCGGAGGCGGCGTGCCGCTTGGGCCCCTCGGTCACGTCGCGGTTGCGGGGCTCGCCGTGGGCCTCGAGGACGGCGTCGAGGGCGTCGGCCAGCCAGAACTTCTCGAACGCCCACGTCACGAGGAACGCGGTGACCCGAGTGTCCTTGTGGGTGGCCGTCACCAGGAGGTTGCGCAGGTTCTCCATCGTGGCGCTCTCGAGACGCCCGAGATGGCGGACGAGGCGCAGGGCGTCGGGGCCCAGGGGGCGGTCGGCGAAGCCGGACAGGTCGAGGTCGGGGCGCCAGTTGCCCTGGGCCGTCTTGGTGAACTCGCGGATGTCGAAGTCGGGGTCGGCGCGCGGGGCATCTCTGGTCGTCATGACAGGGGGTCCTCCGGGGCAGAAGTGGACGAGGCGAGAAGGGCCTCGAACGTGTCTCGATGCGCGCAGTCTGCTCTCAGCACCGTATCGTAAGCGGCATGGCTGTAGCGCTCGTCACCGGGGGCACGTCCGGCATCGGAGCCGAATTCGCCCGCCAACTCTCCATGCGCGGCTGGGACATCGTCCTGGTCGCTCGTGACCTCACCCGACTCGACGAGACGGCGACCGCCCTGCGCGCGCTCGGCCGTGACGTCGAGGTGCTCGCGGCCGACCTCGGGGACCGTCGCGACGTCGACCGGGTGGCCGAGCGGCTGGCCGATCCGACCCGCCCCGTCGACCTGCTGGTGAACAATGCCGGTTTCGGCATGCACACCCCGCTGACCTCCACCGACGTCGCCGCGCACGACCTCGCGTTCGAGGTCATGTGCCGGGCCGTGCTCGTGCTCTCGGGTGCGGCGGCGAGGTCCATGCGCGAGCGCGGCCGCGGTCGCATCGTCAACGTGTCGAGCACCGCGGGGCTGATGGCCATGGGCAGCTACTCGGCGATCAAGGCGTGGGTGACCTCGTACAGCGAGGGTCTCTCGGTCGAGCTCAAGGGCACCGGCGTGGGCGTCACGGCCCTCCTGCCGGGCTGGGTGCGGACGGAGTTCCATCAGCGTGCCGGCATAAAGTCGTCGTCCATACCCAACGCCCTGTGGCTCAGCACCGAACAACTCGTGGTCGCCTGTCTGCGCGACGTCGACAAAGGCAAGGTGATCTCCATGCCCACGCTTCGGTACAAGGTGCTGATGGGATTGGTCCGGCACGCCCCCAAGGGCGCCGTCCGGGCCGCGTCCGGCGCGATCTCGTCGAGCCGCCGCAAGCCGGTGGGGCAGTGAGCGTGAAGGACGACGGAGAACGACGCCGCGACCACGCCCGCCTCGACGCCGTGGCCCAGCGGGTCGACGACGTCAGGGCCGACGTCGCCCAGCGAGCCGGGGACGTCGCCCAGCGGGCCGGTGGCGTCGCCCAGCGTGCCGGTGACGTCGCGAGCGACGTCCGCGACCGCTTCAGCTCGCGGCGACACGCGATGGCCCGCTACGTCGCGCAGCGCATGGTGCTCAAGCCGACGATCTGGTCGATCACCGACGTGACGGTCATCGACCGCGACCGGGTCGAGGGCCTCACCGGGGGCTTCATCGTCGTCGCGAACCACTCGAGCCACCTGGACGCCCCGCTCATCCTCGGTGCCCTGCCGCGCAAGCTCGCGCGCTACCTGGCCACGGGCGCCGCGGCCGACTACTTCTTCGACGTGCCCTGGCGGCGTCAGCTGACCGAACTGTTCTTCAACGCGTTCCCGGTGCAGCGGGGCTCGGGGACCCCGGCCTCCGCGGTCGACGCGACCCGCGCCTCCTCGTCCGGTGCGTCGGCGGGGTCGACGCCGCAGAGCTCGGCCCGCCGACGCGCCGCGGCCAAGGCGGCCGCCCGCGGGCGCCAGGGGCAGCCCACGGTCAGTGCTCGATCGCTGCTGCAGCGCGGCTACCCCGTGCTGGTGTTCCCCGAGGGCACCCGCTCGAAGGACGGCACCGTCGCCGCCTTCAAGCCCGGCGCCGCCGCCCTCGCCTCGGCCTGCGGCGTGCCGGTCGTGCCGCTCGCGCTGATCGGGGCCAACATCGCCCAACCGCGCGGCCGCAGCTGGCCCCGGCCCGGCCGACTGCCCGTCGGAGTCGCGTTCGGCGACCCGATGCGGCCCCACGACGGCGAGTCCGTCACCGACTTCTCGACGCGCGTGCGCACCGAGATCCTGCGTCTGAAGGACGCCAACACCGCCCGCATCCTGGGCCCGTCAGACCCGCTCGAAGGAGAACGCCCGTGACCGACGTCCAACAGAAGAAGAGTCCTGCCGTCGACGGCGTCAAGCACATGAAGTGGTGGGGCTGGGGCGTCGAGGGCGTCGCCTTCCACCACGACGACAAGCCCGCCTTCGCCCCCTTCGTCAAGAAGATCGTGGGCGTCGAGCTGTCCCAGGGGCACGACACCGGCCTCTCGTTCGACGACCTCGACGTCCCCTCGTCCCGGGTCGGCACCGAGGTGCTCGACTCGCTCGTGCAGATCGTGGGCGACGGCCAGGTCGTCACCGACGACCACGACCGGGTCGTCCACACTTACGGCAAGAGCATCCGCGACCTGATCCGCATCCGCGCCGGACGTCTCGACCGGGTGCCCGACGTCGTCGTGTACCCGGCCGACGAGGACGAGATCCAGCGCATCGTCGACCTGGCCGTCGCGAGCGACCTCGTCCTCATCCCCTTCGGCGGCGGCAGCAACATCGTCGGCAGCCTCGAACCGCTGCCCGCGGAGGAGCGCACGATCGTCTCGCTCGACATGGGCCGGCTCGACAAGGTGCTCGGCATCGACGAGGACGGCGGACTGGCGCGCATCCAGGCCGGCGGTCAGGGCCCAGACCTCGAGGAGCAGCTCAACGCCCGCGGGTGGACCCTCGGACACTTCCCGGACAGCTTCACCCACTCGACCATGGGCGGCTGGGTCGCCACCCGCTCGTCGGGCATGCAGAGCGACAAGTACGGCGACATCGCCGACATCACCAAGGGGCTGCGGGTCGTGCGCCCCGGCGGCGTGCTCTCGATCCGCGCCGTGCCGAGCGCGTCGACGGGTCCGTCGCTGCGCGAGATGATCATCGGCAGCGAGGGACGTCTCGGCGTCATCACCGAGGTCACCGCCCAGGTGCACCGCCTGCCCGAGAAGCGCGAGATCCTCGCCTACCTGTTCCCGTCGTGGCACGACGGCCTCGCCGCCATGCAGGCCATCGCCGAGAGCGACGTGAGCCCGTCGGTCACCCGCGTCAGCGACGCACACGAGACCGCCTTCTCGTTCGCCACGTCGAAGCCGGGCAAGGGCATCTCGCAGAAGGTCACCGACCTGCTGCCGACCATCCTGAAGGCCAAGGGCTGGGACGTCGACGCGATGTGCCTGTCGTTCATCGGCTACGAGGGCAGCCCCGAGCACGTCGCCCACACCCAGAAGGCCGTCGCCAAGATCGTCAAGGCGAACAAGGGCATGAGCGTCGGCAAGGGACCGGGCAAGCTCTACGACCAGAAGAAGTTCGACACGCCCTACCTGCGCGACTTCTTCATGGACCACGGAGGCGCGGCGGACGTCTCCGAGACCGCCGCCCCCTGGTCGAAGCTGCGCCTCGTGTCGTCGCGCGTCTACGCCGCGGCGAACCAGGCCTTCGACAGCATCGGCAAGCAGGGCTGGATCATGGGCCACCTGTCGCACTCGTACCACTCGGGCGCGTGCCTGTACTTCACCTTCGCCTTCGAGCACGGTGACGACGCCGAGGCCGAGTACGACGTGGTCAAGCACGCCATCCAGCAGGCGTTCATCGACACCGGGGCGACCGTCTCGCACCACCACGGCGTCGGGCTCGAGCACCAGCCGTGGCTCGCGCAGGATGTCTCGCCCGAGGGCGTGGCCGTCATGCAGGGGCTGTTCGACTCGGCCGACCCGGGGCGCGTGTTCAACCCCGGGAAGGTGACGGGCGCGTAGTCCCGCGCTGCGCCTCCTGCGCTGTCGCCGCGCCGCCGCCGCCGCGCCGCTGCCGCACCCCGCCACGAAGTAAACAACCCGCCACGTAAACGTGTGGCGGGTTGTTTATCTCGTGGCGGGGTGATGCACGCAGCGGTGTCGGCGACACCTCCGGCACAGACGTTGGACGGCGTGATGCCTCCACAGGCCACGAGCGCGCACGAGCGGACCAAGAATGGGTGCGCGACGCTCGGGGCATGTCGTCGGAACCGCTGCCCGCCATCACCTTCGTGTCGACCCACGGCACCCACAGTCGCGAGGCCGAAGCGCTCAGACGTGACACCCGACGGGGCCTCGTCGTCCGGGTGCATCCCGGTGCGTACGTGCCCAGCGAGGACTGGACGCGTCTCTCGGCGCGGCACCGGCAGCTGGTCAGGGTGCGCGCCGTCCTGGCCGGGTTGCCGCCGGGCACCGTCGTGTCGCACGAGTCGGCCGTCGCCGTCCACGGGCTGCCGTCCGTCCGGGGCGCGGGAACGCGGGTGCACGTCCTGGACCCCCGTCGGGATCGGGTGCGGACGAGCGAGCGCGTGGTCCGACATCCGGGCTCGACGGATGCCGGGGACGTCGTCGAGGTCGACGGGGTGCTGACCACGTCCGAGGCGCGGACGGCGATCGACATCGCCCGAGGTCGTTCGTTCGCCGACGGGGTGCTGTGCACCGACGGGGTCCTCCGGCGCGCGGCGGTCGGGGCAGGGTGCTTCGGCTGGCGGGACCCGCGTCCTCAGGACGGCTACGAAGAACATCGAGCCCGGGTCGAACGCGCGGCGAACGGCGCCCGGCACGAGCTGGGCGCGCGCCTCGGCAGTGCGACGGGAAAGCGGGGGGCGGAGGCCGCTCGACGCGTGGTCGCCTTCGCCTCGCCGTGGTCCGAGAACGGAGGCGAATCGCTCTGTCGCATCGCGTTGCACGAGCTCGGGGCCCCGCCCCCGGGACTGCAGGTCGAGTTCCACGACGCACAGGGACTCGCGGGGCGGTGCGACTTCGTCTTCGGCAGCTCGGTGCTCGAGTTCGACGGCAAGGTCAAGTACGACCACGAGGCGGTCCGGGGCGGGCTGACGCCGTCGGCGGTGGTGAAGGCCGAGAAGGCACGCGAGAGGCGGCTGATGCGCACGGGCCAGGTGACGCGCATCGGCCGGTGCGACGCCGACGACGTCCGCGAGCGCGCGCCACTCGCGCAGATCATGCGAGATCTCGGTGTGCCGTTGCGGCGTCGGTCGTGACGGGCGATGCGCGGGGCTGGGCCGGACGGGGCCGGGGCGGGGCGGCGCCGGAACGACGCACGCCGCCACGAAGCACGCCGCCACGAAGCACGCCGCCACGAAGTAAACACAACACCATCGAATTGTGTGGCGGAATCTTTACATCGTGGCGGGGTGGCGGGGTGGCGGGGTGGCGGGGTGGCGGGGTGGCGGGGTGGCGGGGTGGCGGGGTGGCGCGGCGGGACGGCGGCGGTGGGGTGGCAGGCGGCGGGGGACGCACACGTCGCTCGGGGACACACAGGGGGACGGTGCAGGACGGCTGCCTAAGATGAGCATCGATCCGTCCGCACAGACCCCCGTTCACGGAAGAGACCCGCGCATGCCCGGAATCCACGCCGACATCACCTCGGCCTTCGGCAACACCCCGCTCGTCAAGCTCAACTCGCTGCCCGCCGAGGGCGGGGCCGAGGTGCTGGCCAAGCTCGAGTTCTACAACCCGGGTGCCAGCGTGAAGGACCGTCTCGGCGTCGCCATCGTCGACGGGGCCGAGGCCTCCGGTGACCTGAAGCCCGGCGGCACGATCGTCGAGGGCTCGAGCGGCAACACGGGCATCTCGCTGGCCCTGGTCGGCGCCGCCCGCGGCTACCGGGTGATCGTCACGATGCCCGAGACGATGAGCGTCGAACGACGCACCGTCATGAAGGCCTACGGCGCGACGATCGTCCTGACCCCCGGACCCGAGGGCATGAAGGGCGCCGTCGAACGCGCCAAGCAGATCGCCGCCGAGACCGAGAACGCGATCTGGGCCCAGCAGTTCGAGACGCAGGCCAACGCCGAGATCCACCGCCGCACGACCGCGCCCGAGATCCTGCGCGACACCGACGGGAAGATCGACTTCTTCGTGGCGGGCGTCGGGACCGGCGGCACCATCACGGGCGTCGGTCAGGTGCTGCACGAGAAGGTCCCCGGTGTGAAGGTCGTCGCGGTCGAGCCCGCCGACTCGCCCCTGCTGAGCGAGGGCAAGGCCGGCCCGCACAAGATCCAGGGCATCGGGGCGAACTTCGTGCCCGAGGTGCTCGACCGCTCGCAGATCGACGAGGTGTTCCCCGTGCAGCTCGACGACGCCCTGCGCGTCGCGCGCGACCTCGCCACGAAGGAAGGCATCCTCTCGGGCATCTCGTCGGGGGCGATCATCCACGCCGCGCTCGAGATCGCGAAGCGACCCGAGAACGCCGGCAAGCGCATCGTCGCCATCGTCTGCGACACCGGAGAGCGTTACCTGTCGACCGTGCTGTTCCAGGACCTCGCGGACGCCTAGGGTGCGGTTGGTCGCGCGCCTCCGCGAGGACCTCGACACCGTCCGGAGGCGTGACCCGGCTGCCCGAGGGCGCCTCGAGACCGCCCTCGTCTACTCGGGCCTGCACGCGGTGTGGGCGCACCGCGTGACCTCGCGACTGTGGCGTGCGGGGCCGGCACCGCGCCTCCTCGGATCGCGGTTCGCCGCCCGCCTGCTGTCGCAGATGGTCCGATCGCTGACCGGCGTCGAGATCCACCCCGGGGCCCGCCTCGGGGCCCGCCTGTTCATCGACCACGGCATGGGCGTGGTGATCGGCGAGACCGCGGTCGTCGGTGACGACTGCACGATCTTCCACGGAGTGACCCTCGGGGGCAAGGGACGAGGAGGCGCGCTCGGCCGCCGGCACCCCACCGTCGGTGACGGCGTGATGATCGGTGCCGGGGCCGCCGTGCTCGGCGGCGTCACGGTGGGCAGCGGCAGCGTCGTCGGGGCCAACGCGGTCGTGACCAAGGACGTCCCGGCCGGGTCGGTCGCGGTGGGCGTGCCCGCCGTCGCCCGGCCGCGTCGGCCTTGACCTAGCCGCGTCGGCCCTGACGAAGCCGCGTCGGCCCTGACGAAGCCGCGTCGGCCCTGACGAAGCCGCGTCGGCCCTGACGAAGCCGCGTCGGCCCTGACGAAGCCGCGTCGACCCTGACGAAGCCGCATCGACCCTGACGAGGCCGCATCGGCCCTCGGGACGAGGTCGGGGCCGCTCAGCGCCGGGGTTCCCACCGGAAGGCCTTCGTGGCCGCGAGGGCCCCGAGGGCGGCCCAGACCAGCGTCGGAGCCAGCAGCACGGACACGAGTGACAGGTCGCCGCCGTTCCAGGCGAGGGTGATCAGTTCCATCAGTCCGCCCCCGGGCAGGATGCGCTTGAGCCAGAGCAGGTCGTCGGCACCCGTGACCGTCCACCAGATCGCCACCCCGAGCGTGATCAGGTAGAGCGGCATGGTCGTGTACTGGGCGTGCTCGGGCGAGGTGCTGAACCCGGCCGTGGCCAGGGCGAAGCCGGCGAACATGGCCTCGGCGACCAGGACGGCCACGATCAACAGCCCGGCGTGCACCGGGGGCTCGCGGAGCGCGAGCACGCCGAGCACGACGACGAGTTGCGCGACGCTGACCGCCACGACGGGCAGCACGAGCCCGGCGATGATGCCCGCGTCGCCGACGGACCCGCTGCGCAACCGCTTCAGGTACAGGGACTGACGACGGGCCGCGAGGGTGGTCGTCGCGGTGACGTAGACGCCGAGGCCCACCATGCCGATGATCTGCACGCCGGCGAGCATGCCGGCCGTGCCGTACGAGTCGAAGGCGTAGGTGAGGGCCCCGAAGCCGAGGGGCAGCAGCAGGGCGCAGAGGGCGACGGTGCGGTTGCGCACGAGCATGCGCAGTTCGGCGAGGGCGATGGCGAGCGGGCCGGAACGACGACGCGAGCCTGCCGACCGGGTGGGGGAGGGACGGGTCACGGTGGTCATGGGATGTCCTTTCGGAGAGGGGCGTGGGGAGCGGAGACCGGGGTCGGTCGACGGTCAGGAGGCGCGGCCGAGGTCGCGGAACACGTCGTCGAGTCCCGACTCGTGCACCGTGAGACGGGCCAACGGGCGATCGGCGTCGGCCGCCCAGCCGAGCAACGCCCCGAGGTCGCGCTGGGCGTCGTCGGTCTCGATCACGACGAGGTCGTTCTCGGTCCGGGCGACCTGCAGCGGGAGGCCGTCCAGCGGGCCGGGGGCGACGAAGCGGATGGAGGTCGTGCTGCCGGCGGTGAGGTCGGCGACGGTCCCTTCGCGGCGGATGCGCCCGCGGTGCATCAGACCGATGCGGTCGGCGTTCTCGGCGGCTTCCTCGAGGTAGTGGGTGGTCAGGACGAAGGTGACCCCCGCCTCCCGGAGTCCGGCGACCACGGCCCAGAGCGCGTCCCGTGCCGCGGGGTCGAGCCCCGTGGTGGGTTCGTCGAGGAAGACCAGCTCGGGCGTGCCCCAGACGGCCGCGGCGAAGTCGACCCGCCGCCGCTCGCCGCCCGAGAGCCGTGCGACCCGGGCCGAGGCCTTGTGGTCCACGCCGACGAGGCCGAGCACGCGGTCGACGTCGTCGTCGCGACCCGAGACGGCGCCCGACAGCTGGACGCTCTCGCGCACGGTGAGCTCGGGGGCGAGGCCCGAGTCCTGCAACATCGTGCCGATGCGCGGTCGGATGCGCCCCCGGTCGGTCGGATCACCGCCGAGCACCTCGACCCGGCCCGCGTCGGCCGTGCGATGCCCTTCGAGCACCTCGAGCGTGGTGGTCTTGCCGGCACCGTTCGTGCCGAGGAGCGCGTACAGCTCGCCGCGGTGGACGGTCAGGTCGAGGCCGTCGACGGCGGTGAACGAGCCGTACGAACAGCGGAGGCCGTGCGTCGAGATGACGGCGTCGCCGCGCTCGGCGGAGCCGGGCGCGACGGCCGGTCGGGGCGTGGTGTCGGTGGAGTTCGTCATGACCTCGACGATCTCGTGCCGGGCGGACGACGGGTAGTGCCGGCGTGCCACCCGTGCCGTGTGACATCGGTCATGCTCGGCCGTGACATCGGGCACCTCCGTGCGTCGGCGGCCTCCGTTAGCGTGGTCGCATGCCCCACCTCCCGCTGGCCGTGCGTCCTCGACCGGGCGGCCACCTGCCCCCGCTCGCGCGCATGCGGCGGTACGTCACGTGGTCGTTCGTGGCGCTCGCGCTCTTCACCACCCTCGTCCTGGTCGTGACGCTGGTGGCCGAGGGCACCTCCTGGTGGTTGGTGGCGGCCTCCGGCGCCGCGGGGGCTCTCGTCACGGCCCATTCGTTCTTCTGGGAACGCCGCCCACCCGTGCCGTTGGCCGTCGCCGGTCTCGTCGTCTCGTACCTCGCCTGGCTGGCGGTCCCGCTCGGCGGGCACAACGCCCTGCTGCTCTTCCCCTTCGGCCTCACCGTCGGGTACCTGGCGACGACGCCCCCGTCCGCCTCCTGGCGATGGGTCGTCGCCGCCGTGGTCGCGGCGCTCGTGCCCGTGGTGGTCGTCGAGGTCGACGCGGCCGCACCGCTCGTGGGGCTGTCGACGGTGGTCGTGATCGGCCTGCTGTCGCTCTACGGGATCTGTCGGCTGAACCGGTACGGGTTCGACCTGTACCTCGAGATCGACGCGGCCCGCGAGACCCAGTCCGAGCTCGCCGTGATGCGCGAGCGGTACCGGTTCTCGGTCGACCTGCACGACATCCAAGGGCAGGCCCTGCACGTCGGTCGCCTGCAGCTGCAGTTGGCCGACAAGACCCTGGACCGCGACCCCGCCGCCGCGCGACGGCACCTCCGCGAGGCCGAGCAGCTGATCGTGCAGACCATCGCCGAGACCCGTCGGCTGGCCTACGGCGAACGCACGCTCACGCTCGCCGGCGAACTGGCCAACTCGGCCGAATTGATCCGGGCGGCGGGCATCGAGCTCGAGGTCACGGGCGTCCCTCCCGTCGGTCACCCTGCCGACGACCTCTTCGGCCACGTCGTGCGTGAGGCCACGACGAACGTGCTGCGTCACGCCCAGGCGGAGCGGGTCTCCATCGTGCTCGGCCCCGAGTCGGTCGAGATCGTCAACGACGGTGCCCCCGAGCCCCTGCGCGGACTCAGCGGCCTCGCCCGTCTCGGCGAGAGGTTCGCCGCGGTCGGCGGCACGGTGACCACCCGGCTCGAGAACGGCCGGTTCCGGGTCGAGGCGAGGGCGACGGCGACGGGAGCCGGCGGAGCATCCCGGCCGACGGCGACACGGGCCGGGGCGGCCCCCGCGGCATCGACCGGGGCGTCGACCGGGGCGTCGACCGGGGCATCGACCGCGGCGTCGACCGGCACGGGGCCCGCATGATCCGCGTGCTGCTCGCCGACGACGAGACCCTGCTGCGTCGATCGATCGCCGCCCTGCTCGACCTGAGCGACACGATCACCGTCGTCGCCCAGGCCGCCGACGGTGCCGAGGCCGTGGCCCTCGCCGCGCTTCACGAGCCCGACGTCGTGCTGCTCGACCTCGAGATGCCCGGCATGGACGGCATCGACGCGGCGATCGCGATCCTGGGTCGACGACCCGAGCAGGCGGTCGTGCTGCTGACCCGTCACGGCCGCCCCGGCGTGCTCCGTCGTGCCCTCCGTGCCGGGGTGCGAGGGTTCCTGCCGAAGTCGGTCGATCCCGACGAGCTCGAACGGGTGATCGTGCAGGTGCACGACGGCCGCCGTTACATCGACGCCGACATCTCGGCCTCGGCGATGATGGACGACTGTCCGCTGACCGAGCGCGAGCTCGACACGTTGCGACTGACGACCGACGGCTTCTCGGTGCGTGAGATCAGCGCCCGGCTGCACCTCGCGTCCGGCACGGTGCGCAACTACCTGTCGTCGGCGATGCAGAAGACCGGCAGTTCGTCGCGGCACGCCGCCGCCCGGGTCGCGCGCGAGCGCGGCTGGCTCTGACCCCGGTCCGCCCGGCGTCAGGCGCCAGGCACCCGCCGACCGGCGCTGGGCGTCAGGCGTTCGTGAGCTCTCGGTCGCGTGAGACGGTCGAGGAGGCGCGGCGAGGCTCCCGGGGCTCGAAACGGCCCTTCAGCGCGAGGGCCGGCTTCTCCACGAAGTGGTGCGAGAGAACGGACGTGCAAATCGCCGCCGCGAGCACGAGGACGATGCCGAGCGCACCCTGCACGTACGGTTCGACGAGCGCGATGAAGACGACGTGCCAGAGGTAGAGCGGGTACGAGACGGCCCGTCCGAACCAGGCGACCGGTGCCAGGGACAGCACCCAGGCGACGGGGGACGACGCCGTGACGAGACCACCGATCAGGAGCATCGAGGCCAGGCCCACGGCGGGCAACGCGACCGCGAAGGTGAGGACGCTCTGCTGCCACCCCGATCCGATGACGAAGAGCGACCCCACGACCCCGGCGAATCCGAGCCAGGTGGCGAGGGCTCCCCAGCGGCCGGCCAGGGCTGTCCGCACACGGTCGGACCGCAGGACGACCGCGAGCACGCAGCCCATCAGCAGGGGGGCCACGTTGAGGACGGGGCTGAAGTAGATGTCGGGGGTCGCACCGCCCGAGGGGCGGTCGTAGAGGAACCAGGTGGCGACGGCCGAGGCGACCACGACCACCGAGAGGCCGGCGACCAGGGCCTTGCGCCTGACCGCGACGGCGAGCAGCAGCACCAGCACCGGCGGCCAGACGAGGTAGAACTGCTCTTCCATCGACAGGCTCCACATCGGCGCGAAGACGCCCTGCGAAGTGTCGAAGAACGCCCGGGCGACGTTGCCGGTGTAGGTGAGGGCGATCAGGGCGGCACCGACCGGGCCGAGGGTCGAGCCCTGGTAGTCACCCACGAGCCACCACAGCGAGACGCCCACCACGACGACGGCGAGCAGCGTCGGGTAGAGCCGCAGCAGGCGGCGGACCCAGAACCGGCCGAGCCGGATGCGTCCCGTCGACGCGTGCTCGCGCAGCAGCAACGTGGTGATCAGGTAGCCCGACAGCACGAAGAAGACGTTGACGCCCACGAAACCGCTGCCGAAGCCCGGCACGTGCAGGTGGTAGAGCACGACGAGGGCGATGGCCAGCGTGCGCAGGCCGTCGAGCGGCAGCACCCGGTCTCGACGGGTCGTCGAGACGGGGCGGACGGTCGGCTCTGTGGTCGGCAGGGCTGAGGGCATCGTTGCAGTGTGCCTCACCTTCCTTTGTGCCGCCCGAACGAGGGGGCCGGGTTCGCATCCCGGCCCCACCCGCGCGTGGCGGCGCCCGGACGGCGCTATCCGCGCTGCTGCGGGACGCGACGCGGCAGGGCGAACACGAGCACGAACGAGGCCAGGGCGAAGATCGCGCTGACGAGCATGGCGTGGGCCGCCGCGTCGGTGAAGCCGGTGGCGACGTCGGCCGGCGTGCGGCCCGAGATGGTCAGCGTGCCGAAGAGCACGCTGCCGATGATCGCGATGCCCACGGCCGACCCGATGCGCTGGATCGCCGAGATGACGGCGCTGGCCGAGCCGGCGTCCTGCCGGTCGACCGTCGCGACGATGAACTGGACGTTCGGTGCGATGAAGAAGCCGTTGCCGAGGCCGGCGAGCAGCAGCGGGACCAGCAGCATCCAGTTGGTCAGGTCGGAGGCGTCGACCGTGACGAGCACGAGCCACATCCAGGTGAGGCCGATGGTGACGAGGGCCGTGCCGAGGATCAGCACGCCGCGACCGAGCCGGGCGGCGATGCGGTTGCTCTGCGACGAGCTGATGATGCTGCCCACCGCGAACGGGATCGCCACGGCGCCCGAGGCCAACGCACTGTGGCCGAGCCCCGACTGCCAGAGCAGCGAGATCGTGAAGAAGATGCTCGTGAAGGCCGCGAAGTAGACGAGCGCGAGCACGACGCCACCGGTGAACGACGGGTGCGCGAACAGCTTCGGCGGGACGAGGGGGGTCTTGCCGCGCTTCGTGTACGCGACCTCCCACAGGCCGAACAGGGCGAGCAGCACGACGCCGGCGGCGATGGTCAGGTAGGTCCAGAGCGGCCAGCCCTCGTCCTGCCCCTGGATCAGCGGGACGAGCAGGGCGACGAAGGCGCCCGAGACCAGCACGAGGCCGATCCAGTCGAGCCCGCGGTCGGGACGGGGCACCGATTCGTCACGCTTGGGCAGCAGGACGGCGGCGGCGACGAGGGTGATGATGCCGAACGGCAGGTTGACGTAGAAGACGAGACGCCACCCGTTCTCGTCGCCGAAGGCCTGGATGATCAGGCCGCCGATGATCGGACCGAGCGCCGACGAGACGCCGATGACGGCGCCCATGATGGCGAAGGCCTTGCCCCGCGAGCGACCGGGGAACAGCAACTGGATGAACGCCGTGACGGCCGGCACGAAGATGCCGCCGGCGAGGCCCTGCACGACGCGGAACACCACGAGCTGGGTGTCGTCCTGGGCGAGGCCACAGGCGAGCGACGCCAGCGTGAAGAGCAGGACTCCCGTGAAGTAGACCCACTTGTGGCCGATGCGGTCGCCGATGCGCCCGGCGGGGATCAACGCGAGGCCGAAGGCGAGGGCGTACCCCGAGATGATCCACGACAGGGTCGACTCCGAGGCGTCGAGCGTCGTGCGGATCGTCGGCAGGGCGACGTTGACGATCGTCGTGTCGAGCAGGGCGATGAACATGCCGAGGAGCAGGGCGACGAGGGCGTACCAGGCGTGATGCGGCACCCCGGCGGGCTGGCCGGGGCCCGCTCCGGGGGAGGACGGCGAGGAGGCGCCGGTCGGGGCGGGGGCGTGGGTCATGGGGTGGCCTTTCGGGCAGCGGCACGGGCCGTGAGGCGAGGCGAAGGGGGCGTGGGGCGAGGCGACGGGAGCGAGGCGAGGGGGGAGGGGCGGCACGAGGCCGGAGCACGTGGCGGCGGCGTCGGGGCGGGCGCACGACGCAGGAGGCGCGGGTCACCGACCCGCGCCTCCTGATTTTTGCACGTTCTGCACTCGTCCGCGCACCATCGCCGGAGCGGACGCCGAAGGGCCCCGCCGATGCGGCGGGGCCCTTCGCGGTCAGGAGCGGCGGCGGTCAGCGGCGCCCGAGACGGCGTTCGCCGGCCGCACCGGTCTGGTACACGAGGCCGTAGTGCTCGAACACGGCGGGCTCGCGGGCTGCCTCGAGCTCGCCGTCGGTCTCGATCGACGGGGCGTCCTTGACGAGCTTCTTCGCGAACTGGACCTTGAGGTGCTTGGGGGCGACGACGGCACCCTGCAGCGGCACGAAGACCAGGCGCGAGCGGCCGAGCAGTCCGGCGGTCACGGTGGCGAAGGCGGGCTGGTCGGCGGCGGTGTCGAAGTAGATGCTCTCGAGCGAGCCGACCTTGTCGCCGTCGGGGTCGACGACCGGCATGCCGATCCAGTCGCGGATGTTCTCGGCTTCGAACATGGGTGCCTCCTCTGGCGCGGGCCCCGTCCGGGCCCTCTCGGTCGAGGCTAGTGGAGCGTGCGTGCCGGCGCTCAGGCGGGGACGCGCCCTCGCAGGGCCTTCTCGGCGAAGCCCCGGACCTCGTCGGTGAGCCTCAGGCGGTCGGGTCCGTCGACGGCCGCGAGGAGGGCCTCGGCCCGGTCGGGCCCGAGCCCCGTGAAGGCCTCGCCGATCGTCACCCCGTGCGACGGTCGTGACAGCACCGTGACGCCGTCACCCGCCTGGACGGGCCCCGCCTTCACCACCCGCAGGTAGGTGCCGGGGCGGCCCTCGGCGTGGAACCGCTTGACCCACAGGGCCTCGCCGAGTCGGCGGGCGAACGTGCCGCACGGGACGCGAGGCTTCGTGACCTCGAGCACGAGGGTGCCGCCCACGGCCCAGCGTTCGCCGATCACCGCGCCCGTGACGTCGACCCCGGACGTCCGCAGGTTCTCGCCGAACAGCCCCGGCACCACCTCGCGGCCGAGCAGCTCGGCGAAGTGGGCGGCGTCCTCGTCGGCGAAGGCGTACACCGCCTGGTCGATCCCGCCGTGGTGCTTGCGGTCGGCCTGCACGTCGGCACGGAGGCCGAGGGGGCGCACGTGGACGGGCCCGTCCACGGGGCGCTTGTCGATGGCGGTCACGCCGATCGTGCCCGAGTCGGGCAGCAGGGCCGACACCCGGCAGACGGCCGTGACGGACGCGGTCGGGTCCGTGACGGAGGCGGTCGCGGCGGTGACGGAGACGGGGGCGGCGGTCATGCCCCCATCGTGGCGGACGACGGGACCGACGGGAAGCACCGAGCCGCGCCTCCTGACCCCGCGTCCCCCCACCGCCCCACGACGGGTGTCACCCGATTGCGGGCTGGATGCCCATCGGGCAACCTGCCAGGCTCGCCCCGACGAAAGGGATGACATGGTTCACGGCGGCTACGCGGTCATCGACGTCGAGACGACGGGTCTCTGGCCCGGGCGACACCATCGGGTGATCGAGATCGGCATCGTGCACCTCGACGTCCACGGTGAGGTCGAGGCGTCGTTCGAGACCGTCGTCGACCCCTCGCGGGACCTCGGGCCCATCCACGTCCACGGGCTCCGCAGCGCGGACGTCCGCGGGGCACCCCGGTTCGAGCACGTCGTCGACGACCTCTGCGACCGCCTGCGCGGGCGCGTCGTCGTCGCGCACAACGCCCGCTTCGAGGCGCAGTTCCTGGCCGCCGAGTTCGCGCGCCTCGGGCTCGTGTCACCGCTCGGGGCCGACGGGTCGGGCGCACTCTGCACGATGAAGCTCGCCCCCACGTACCTTCCCGGCGCCGGCCGCACGCTCGCCGACTGCTGCGCGGCCATCGACGTCGACCTCTCCGTCGCCCACGAGTCGCTCGGTGACGCGGCGGCGACCGCCCAGCTGCTGTCCGCCTACCTGCGCATGGGTGACGCCCAGTCGGCCTGGTGGCAGGACTGGGGCCGCTACGCCGCCCTGCAGCAGTGGCCGACGGCCGAGACCCCGCGGTCCACGCCTCACCCCCGGTACGCAGGAGGCGCGGGTGGCGCCGACGACGGAGGCCACGTCCCCGGCCGCGCGGCCTGGCGGGCCCGGCGCCGGGTCGCCCGGGTGCG
>NZ_JACYNS010000031.1:0-26504 GCF_014839405.1 Frigoribacterium sp. CFBP 13605
CGCGACGGGTGCAGGAGGCGCGGTGCGGGCCACCGATGCCCGTCGCGTCGACTGCAGCGCGGCCTCGGCCCGCGCGGCCTCGCGCAGGGCGTCGTGCTGGGCCGACCGGAGGGACTCGACCGAGCGACGGGAGTCCCGCTGCAGCTCGGCCGCCGCGTCGTCGGCCGACGCGGCGTCCACCGAGGCGTCGGGGACGGGGCGCTGGCGGCCGCGCCGCAGGTAGAGGGGCTTCGGGACGGGCACGGGGGTCCACAGGCGCGACTCGGCCGAGGCCTGCTCGTCGCGGATGACGACGCCGTCGCCCATGACGCCGGAGAAGTCCTTGAGCGGCTGCGCCACGGGGGCGACGACCGCCCGGCGGGCGCGCGCCCGCGACACGGCGGCGAGCTGGGTCAGCATCGCGACCGCGCCGGCACCGAAGACGAGGCCGGCGACGACGAGCACCCACGACGACGTCAGGCCCGCGGCGACGCCGCCGACGACGGCGACGACGCTGACGGCGAGCACCACGGTCGAGACCAGGCGTGAGCGCCGGAGCCGACGGGCGGCGAGGGCCGGGTCGCGGTCGGCGGCACGCAACACGGGGGCGGCCGCGGCGAGTTCGCGGGTGACGGCACGCTGCCGCGCCGCCTCGTGCGCACGCCTCAGGGCCTCGCGCCGCGCCTCCTCGTGTCGCAGGATCTTCTGCGCGTCGGCGACCGAGCGGGCGTTCGCCTCGATGCGCACCTCGTCGGGGACCTCGGCCGTCTGGGCGAGGATGCGCAGGGTCTGCTGCAGCCGCACGGCGTTGCGTTCGGTCGCGAGGTACTCGCGTCGGCGCTGCCAGGTGGGCACGAGGTAGACGAGCCAGAGCGCGGCGACGAGAGCGAGGACGACGCCTCCACCCCACGACTCGATGTTCATGGTGACCAAGGTATGAGCGGGCGGGCCCCGGAGGCCGCTGATCGACAGGTGTGTCCGCGTGTCGCGGCACGGATGTGCCTCGCGACCCGACGAGCGCCCCCGGGGGCGGAGTCGCTAGAGCGGCAGCGCGCGCCCGGCCTCGGCGAGGGCGTCGGCGGGCACGCTGCCCTGCCCGACCGGCACGGTGCCCGTGGTCCAGCGACGCAGGACGCCCTCGGGGACCTCTTCGGCGACCAGCGCGAAGCAGAAGTGGTCGCGCCACGAACCGTTGATGTGGATGTACCGCCGCCGCAGGCCCTCGTAGCGGAAGCCCAGTTTCTCGACGACGCGCAGGCTGGGGGCGTTCTCGGGCCGGATGCAGATCTCCATGCGGTGGAGCCCCAGTGCCCGGAAGCAGTGGTCGGTCGCGAGGGCCACCGCGATCGGCGTCGCGTTGTGGCCCGCCGCCGCCTGGGTCACCCAGTAGCCGATGGTGGCCGAGCCGAGCGAGCCGTAGGCGATGCCCGAGACGTTCAGCTGGCCGACGAACCGGCCGTCGAGCTCGATCGCGAACGGCAGACCGAGCCCGGCCCGGGCGTTCGTCTGCAACGAGCGGATGCTGCCGCGCACGTCGTGGCTGGTGAAGCCGTTCGGGTTGGTGGCCTCCCACTGCCGCAGCCACGACCGGTTCTCCATCAGGGCCTGGTCGAGGTCGCGGGTGTCACGGAGACGGAGGGGGCGGATGGTCACCGCCCCCTCCGTCAGCGTGGGGATGTTCGTCACGGAACGAGTCGCCTGCTTACTTCTCGAGCCCGGCGGTGAACTCTTGCAGCCACGGGCGCAGCTCGCCACCGATGTCCTCGCGGTCGGACGCGAGCTGGACGATGGCCTTGATGTAGTCGAGCTTGTCGCCGGTGTCGTACCGACGGCCACGGAAGACGACGCCGTACACGCCGCCGGTCCACTCTTCGGCACCGGCCATCTTCATGAGGGCGTCGGTCAGCTGGATCTCGCCACCCTTGCCCGGCTCCTGCTTCTCGAGGACGTCGAAGACCTCGGGGCGGATGACGTAGCGGCCGATGATGGCCAGGTTCGAGGGCGACTCGCCCTGGGCCGGCTTCTCGACGAGGCCGGTGACCTTGACGACGTCGTCCTCGTCGGTCTTCTCGACCGTGGCGATGCCGTAGAGGTGGGTCTGCGAGGGGTCGACCTCGAGGAGGGCGATGACGGTGGCGTTCTTCTGCCCCTGCACCTCGACCATGCGCGTCAGCAGCGGGTCGCGTGCGTCGATGATGTCGTCACCGAGCAGCACGGCGAACGGCTCGCGACCGACGTGCATCTTGGCGCGGAGCACCGCGTGGCCGAGGCCGAGCGGGTCGCCCTGGCGCACGTAGTGCATGTCGGCGAGGTCGGTCGACTGGTTGACCTTGGCGAGCTTGTCGTGGTCGCCCTTCTTCTTCAGCGTCTCCTCGAGCTCGCTGACGTGGTCGAAGTGGTTCTCGAGCGCGTTCTTGTTGCGTCCCGTGATCATCAGCACGTCGGTGAGGCCGGCGTTGACGGCCTCCTCGACGACGTACTGGATCGCCGGCTTGTCGACGACCGGCAGCATCTCCTTCGGCATTGCTTTCGTGGCGGGCAGGAATCGTGTCCCCAGGCCCGCGGCGGGAATGACTGCTTTAGAAATCGTGAAGCCCATGCGGGTCAGCGTATCCATCCCCGACGTTTCGCGGAGGTTAATAGTCGGACGGTTAAGCTCGTCGTCATGACTGACGACGTCGGCAACGCCAAACGCGCCCTGCGAGCCGAGATCCGCCAGAAGCGTCGCACCCTGGGTGCGCACGAGAGGGACCAGGCCACCGAGGGCATCACGCGGCACCTCACCGACCTCGCGACGGGCCTGTCGGTGCGCTCGATCGCGGCCTACCTGTCGACCGACGTCGAGCCGAACACGCGTCCGTTCCTGAACTGGGCCTTCGCGAACGGCGTCCGCGTGCTGTTCCCGATCACGCGGGCCGACGGCCTGCTCGACTGGGCGGTGGGTGACGGCGAGAGCGAGACCCGGGGCCTCTTCGACCTGCCCGAGCCCGTCGGCGAGGTGCTCAGCCCGATGGCGGTCAACGACGTCGACCTGATCGTCGTGCCCGCGGCGTCCATCGACCACGGCGGCATGCGCATGGGCTGGGGCCGGGGCTACTTCGACAAGACCCTCGGCTCGATGGAGCGTCGTCCGCCCGTCTATGCTGTGGTGTTCGACCCCGAGTACGTCGAGTCGGTGCCCCGAGAGCGGCACGACCAACCCGTCGACGGCGTCGTCACCCCCTCCGGCATCCACGAGTTCTAGACTCGCCTTCCTTCAGGAGCGCCTCCGTGCCCACCTACTCGTACCGCTGCACCGAGTGCGACAACGCCTTCGACATCGTCCAGTCGTTCACCGACGACACCCTGACGGTCTGCCCGGTCTGCCAGGGCAAGCTCCGCAAGGTGTTCAGCCCCGTCGGCGTGACCTTCAACGGGTCGGGCTTCTACCGCACCGACTCGCGTTCGAAGGGCACGTCGGGCTCGGGCTCGTCGGGCGGCTCCGGCGAGAAGGGATCGTCGTCCGGCTCGTCCGACAAGAGCTCAGGAGGCGCGAGCGGCTCGTCCTCGTCGGGCGCCTCGGGCAGCGGGTCGGGTTCGTCCTCGTCCGGCAGCGGCTCGTCGGGCTCCGGCTCGTCCGGCTCCGGCTCGTCGGGCTCGAGCTCGTCCGGTTCGAGCTCGTCGGGCGGCTCGTCCAGCTCGTCCTGACCGGCCGCGGCGACCGGCGGGGCCACCCGAGCGCGCCTCCGTGGTTTGCTTGACGTCGAGAATCTCATCTCGTCCGATCAGAAGGAGTCGCCCGTGAAGGGTTTCAAAGAGTTCATCCTGCGCGGCAACGTCATCGACCTCGCCGTCGCGGTCGTCATCGGTGCGGCCTTCACCGCCATCGTGACGTCGCTCGTGACCAACGTGTTCAACCCGCTGATCGGGGCCGCGTTCAACGCGACCATGCTCGACGAGGCGCTCATCGTCACGATCCCGACGCTCGCCGGCGGCGAGGCCCAGCTGAAGTTCGGCGCCGTCATCGGGTCCGCGATCCAGTTCCTGATCATCGCGGCCGTCGTCTACTTCGTGCTCGTGCTGCCGGTCAACAACCTGCTCAAGCGCACCTTCGCCAAGCAGAAGGCGGAGGAGACCCCCGCCGACGTCCCGCCGACGGACGTCGAACTGCTCAGCGAGATCCGCGACCTGCTGCGTGCGCAGGCCGCACCCGCCGTCGGCGGCGGCTCCCACGCCGCGCCCGTGCTCGAGTCGCGCGACCCCCACAGCGAGAACGGTCCGCTCGGGAGCCGCTGACGCCCCGGCGGCTCTCCCGGGCTCCGCCCGCCCGTGAACCCCGAATGCGACGATGAACCCCCCGGGATCGGGGTTCATCGTCGCATTCGTGGTTCATGCCGACGTCAGGCGTGCGTCGCCGCCCGGGGCCGACTCAGCCCCAGTGCGGCGGGACGTCGGCACGCAGTCGCTGGTCGTTCTCGCTCGACCCCTGCCGAGCGGATTCGGGAGCGGGCGTCGGGTCGCTGCCCGGCACCGGGTCGGTGCTGACGCGACGCCCGGACCGCCGACGCACCACCAGGGGGCTCGACTCGGCCGCCTCGAGGGCGTGAGGGGCGTCGCCCTCGGACGCCGCGCCTCCTGCGGTCATCGACGGTTGACGTGCTGGCTGGCCGACAGGGCCGGCACCTCGTGCGTGTGCGAGTCACCGATGCCGAGCACCTCGGCGACGCGTTCGGCGACGGCGTCGGGATCGGTGAAGAGCTGGAACGCGTGCACGCGGATGTAGTGCCAGCCGAGCCGCCGCAGCACCTCGGGACGCGAGCGCAGCGACTCGCGCAGGCTGGTGCGCGAAAGCGTCGTGTCGGTCTCGATCGTGACGCACACGCCGTCGTGGGCGGCGACGAGACCGAGCTTGCCCCGGTGCCCGAGAGCGACGGGGATGCCCTTGACCTCGAGCCGGCGGGCCAGGTCGACGAGCATGGGCTCGCTGTCGTCGGGGACGTGCTCGGCCGACGTCCTTGCCTGCACCTCGGTGAGGATCTCGCTGAGCGCGACCGTTCCGTGGCCCATGCGACTCGAGTCGATGTCACCCGGCTGGAAGCAGGTGACGATGACCATCGAGCGACGCGCACGCGTCATGGCCACGGCCAGCAGGCGCTCACCACCCGGCTGGCCGAGCGGCCCGAAGTCGCTGAGCACGCGGCCGTGCGGGGTGCGGCCGTAGCCGATCGAGAACACGACGTGGTCGCGGCTCTGCGCGACGCTCTGCTCGAGGGTGGCGATCATGAACGGCTCGCTGCGGTCGCCCACGACGAACTCGGTCAGGTCCTTGTGCCCCGAGACGGCGGTCAGCACGGCCTGCTGGACGCGGATGGCGTGCTTGGCCGACGCCGTCAAGACCATGAGCGACTCGCTCGGCCGCGTGCGGGCGTGTTCGAGGACGAGGGACACGACGCGGTCGACCTCGGCGTCGACGCTCTCGACGGCGCCGGACTCGGGATCGGGGACGGCGGTGCCGCCCGAGACGTAGTCGAGCGCGATGCTGCCGTGGCCGAGGAAGCTGCCCGCCCAGGGGAGGGACTCGATGCGACCGCCGTAGAAACGACGGTTGACGAGTTCGGCGAGGTCTTCTCCGCCGGCACGGTAGCTGCGCGTGAGGGAGAGCGTGGGCAGCAGGGTCGCGAGGCGCGCCAGGGCGCTCTCGGAGTGCGACGCGGCCAGGGCCTCTTCGTCCGCGTCGACGGGCGGCTTGCCCGGCACGACGCCGATGTCGAACTCGGAGGGGGTCTGGGTCACGGGGTCGCCGAACGCGACCGTCTGCTTGCCCCGACGGATCGCCCCGACGTTCTCGGCCAGGGTCGTGGCCCCGGCGTCGACGAGCACGACCGTGTCGAACGGCACGGTGTCGGCGATGGTGTGGACCTCGTACGGCGACGCGACCCAGACGGGAGCGATGGCGCGCGACAGGTGCGGGGCCGCGTCGTGCAGCAGGCGAGCGGTCAGGTGGCCCTGACGCAGCAGACCCTTGAGCGCCGACGCCTCGTCGGGCCAGTCCACCAACCCGATCTTCCAGTTCTCGGCCAGGAGCCACGCGAGCAACTGGGCGCTGCCCGCGGCGTGGGCCTCGTCGACGAGGCGGAAGTCGGCCTCGAGTCGGTCGAGCATCGCGGTGTTGGCGCCGAGCAGGGCGCGGTCGGCCTCGAGCAACGACTCGAGCGCCGAGCGCCACCAGGCGAGCTCGAGTTCGGCCGCGACCTGGTGCTCCGGCACGTGGCGGTTGGCCAGGTCGGTGATCAGCGGGGTCAGTTCGAGGTCGCGCAGGGTCGTCATGAGCTCGGTGCGCTCTTGGAGGTTCTGCAGGACGTCGCTCTCGGCGGCGAGGGCCTCGAGTCGTTGCTGCAACTCGACGATGCCGATCTCGGTGAGCCCGTCGTCACCCTTGAGGCCGAGGGGGCCGTCGAGCCGCTCGAGGTCTTGCGACACCTGCTGGTGCAGCACGTGCGCGTCGGCGATGCCCGTCGGCACCTCGGGCGGGGTGCCCGCCGACACGTAGCGCTGCCAGACGACGCGTTGCTGCTGGATGCGCTGCAGCGCACCGTGCAGGTCGGCGATGTGGACGCCGGGTCGCACGTACTCGCGGGCGAGCTTCTTGAGCCGACGGCGGTTGGCGCTCGACATGTCGGGTGCCTCGCGCTTCGGCGCCGTCGCGGCGACGAGCTCGGCGACCGAGCGGTCGAACACGACGGGCATGAACTTGTCGAGGGTGTCGCGGATCTCGGTGAGCAGGCGCAGGTAGACGCCGAGCTCGGCGACGCTCTCGAACGGGCGCATGCGCGTGCTGCCGATCACCTCTTCGGCGCGCTCGAGCAGACGCGGCAGGTCGCGGTGGTGGAGGTTCTTGGCGAGCTGGTGCGCGTCACCGGCCCCGACGCTCTCGGTGAAGCGCGCGCCGTACCAGGGCGAGTCGCCCGGGCCGTACTTGAACTCGCCCAGGTTGGCGGCACCGACCATCGTCTCGGCGACGCGGCCACGACCGTCGACCATGGCGGCGATGCTGCGTCGGCTGAGGCGGGCGGTGGTCGCCGGGGCCGAGGGCAGCAGGGCCAGCCGCGAGAGCTCGGTGAGGCAGTCGAGCACCGAGACGCCGAGTTCGGGGTCCCGGCGGCTGAGGGCGCCGCGGTAGTCGACGAGCACCTTGCGGAGGCGCACGAGGGCGTCGTCGACCTCACCCATCTGCGGGTGGGTGGCCTTCTCGTTGCGGGAGATCGACCGGATCACGTCACGACGCAGCGTGGTCGGGCTGACGGCGACGCCCGGCAGGCCGACCTCGGCCAGACGGCTGGTGATGCCGCGCAGGGTCGCCCGGCGGGCGCTGACCACGAGGACGCGCTTGTTCTGCGACACGAGACGACCGACGGCGTTGACGATGGTCTGCGTGCCACCGGTGCCCGGCAGGGTCTTGACGACGACCGAGTTGCCGGCGGCGATCTGGGCCACGACGTTCTCTTGCTCGGGATCGGCGTCGAGCAGCAGGGTGTCGGTCTCGGGGCTGCGCTCGTCCTGGGGCGTGGCGGTGGTCGGGCGGTAGGCCTCTTCGACCTGACGGATGGCCATCGGGTTGCCGGCGAGCGCATCGAGCACCGGGTGCCCCAGCTCGCGGGCGTCGAGGGCCATCTCGGTCGAGACCTCGGTGAAGGTCGAGACGACCAGGCGCGGCTGCACCGTGAACCACTCGAGGTGGGCGGTCAGCCCACGGAGCCGGTCGATGACCGGGTTGGGCGTGAACGACCCCTCTCGGCTGGCGAGGGAGACGAAGGACTCGGCGTCGAGCGTGATGCCGAACTGGTCGTGCAGCGCGTCGACCAACGCCGGGTTGAGGAAGGGCTCGCCGAGCAGCTTGACCTCGAAGTCACGCCCGTGGCGACGGATCGCCAACGGCCGCAGCAACACGGGCGCCCGGAAGTCTTCTCCGGCGAACGACCAGGCGGCGACGCCGATGGCCAGGTGGACGGCGTCGATGCCGCGGACCGTGCTCAGCTCGAGCCCCTTGGCGGCGATCTCACCGGCCGCGGCACGGGCCGTGCGCAGGGCGAGGTCGTCGCGGATCAGGCTGGAGAGCAGGGTCGTCTTGCCCGTGATGAACTGCGCGAGACCACCGGGGTGGGTCGTGCTCAGCTCGATGCGGGACCGCTGCGAGTCGCCGAAGTGCAGCAGCGTGGAGGGGCCGCCCACCCGGCGGAGGGACTCGCGCCAGGTGTTCCAGACGGGCTCGGCCACGTTGCCCAGGGACTGACCCGGGTGCCCGAGGCTGACGGCGTGGGGTGTGATCACGCCCGTGGGCGCGCCGGTCGGGACGGCGACGGAGTCGTTCTCGTCGTCGTCGTTGTCATGCTGTCTGTCGGCTCGCCACACCCTGACACCTTAAGCGGTCCGCCTCGACAACTCCCGGAGGACGGGCGGTTCCGCCGCGAGTCGCCGTGGGGCGCCACCCCGGCGGCGGCGGACGCATCGGCGACACCTGATGCCCATCGACGGTCGTGTTACACCATCCGTCAACATGCGCGACATGATCGGTTACGTGAGTTGTCGTCATAACCGTGCGCTCGTACGTCACCGTACAGTACGGTCATCACGGGGGCTATTCAATGAGCCGACACGACACCGTGTCTCGACACCAGGAGCGCACATGCCTTTCGAACAGAAGTACAGCGACGAGACGCGAGAGAAGTCGCTCGCCCGGGTGCTCGAGCGTCGCGAGGCCGAGCCGGGCAACCGGTCGATCATCCGCGAGACGGCGTCCGAGTTCGAGGTCGGCGAGCAGTCCCTGCGCGGTTGGATCCGAGCCCACGAGCGGGCGACCGCCCCCACGCCGGCACCCGACGACGCGGTCGAGAGGGAACTCGACGTCACCTCGGACGACGACGAGCCCGCCCCGTCGACCACCGCGGCCCCGCGCCGAGGGCGCCCCCCGGGCTCGGGGTCGGCCGCCACGGCCGAACGCGTCGCCGAGCTCGAGGCGGAGGTCGCCAAGCTGCGCCGCGACCGCGAGGCCCTGAAGGGCGCCATGGCGGTCCTGCTGGCCGACTGACCTAGCACCCGAGACCCGCGGCCACCGCCCGGGACGACGAGAGCGCCCGACCCCGCGACTGCCATCCGGGGTCGGGCGCTCTCGTGTGCTCGGCGCGCGACCGAGACGGACCGGTGCGGCCGCCCGGTCTCGGAGGGGGGACGAGACTCGCGGGCGGCCGCACCGACTCACACAGTGTGACAGTTGGAATGTCAAATGTCAAGTGGTCGCCAGGTGGCCGACCCGCGGGAGGCGCCACCCGACTCCGCGACGCGCGTGGCCTCCCGCCCGGGGTGCGGCCCTATGCTGTCGCCACGCAGAGCGCGTGCACCACTTCGTGCAAGGGGACCCCCATGGCAGGCACCTTCGTCGTCACCCAGGACGCCTCGGGCGAGTACCGCTTCGCCCTCACCACCGGCAACGGCGTGGTCATCGCCTCCTCCGAGGGCCATCGCCAGAAGGGCGCGGCGATGAACGCGATCGACGACCTGCGTCGAACCGCCGTCGACGCGGTGGTCGACGACCGGACGAGCGTGCCCGAACCGGGTCACGCCGACTGACGGACCGCGCCCCGGCGACCCCGGTCGCGACTCAGTCGGGGCGGTCGCCGGTGGCGACGGGTCGCGCGGGGTCGTTCGACCAGGCGCTCCACGACCCGGCGAAGAGCACGGGGTCGAACCCGGCGATCGTCGCGGCCAGGGCGTTGTGGGCCGCCGTGATGCCCGACCCGCAGTAGACGGCCACCGGCGTCGCCGGAGTGACCCCCGCCTCCTCGAACCGGGTCCGCAGCGCGGCGGCGTCGACGAAGCGGCCCGACGGGTCGAGGTTGCCCGCCGTGGGCAGGTTGACGGCACCCGGGACGTGACCGGCCCGCGGGTCGACCGGTTCGACGTCGCCGCGGTAGCGCTCGGCGGCCCGGCTGTCGACCAGCACGCCCGTGGTGGGCCACGAGGCCGCCGCGTCGGCGTCGATCACGGGCCACGGATCGTCGCCGAGGGTGACGTCGCCGGGCACCACGTCGGCATCGCCCTGTTCGACGGGCAGGCCCGCGTCGGTCCAGGCCGTGAGCCCGCCGTCGAGCAGACGCACGTCGGCGACGCCCGAGGCCCGCAACAGCCACCACGCGCGGGCCGCGGACTGCCCGCCGAGGTCGTCGTACACGACGACGGCGTCCCCGTCGCGGAGTCCCCAGCGTCGGGCGGCGGCCTGCAGGTCGGCCCGGTCGGGCAGCGGATGACGCCCCTCGACGGGTTCACCGTGACGGGCGAGCTCGGAGTCGAGGTCGACGTAGACGGCGCCGGGCAGGTGCCCCTCGCGGAAGGCGGGGCGGCCGTCCGGCCGGTCGAGCCGCCACCGGACGTCGAGCAGGCGCACGACTCCCCCGCCCGTCAGGGTGGCGTCGAGCTCGGCGGCGGTCACGAGGGGATGGCTCATGCCGACGAGGCTAACCGGCGTCCCACAGGTGAGGACTTCTCGACGTCGAGGGACCGCGCCGACGGTGACCGTCCGGTCCCCTAGTTTGAGCCCATGACCGACCACATCGTCCTCGCCGGAGCCAGCGGCTTCATCGGGCAGCACCTCGCGGCAGCGTTCCGCGCCGAGGGTGCCCGCGTCAGCCTGATCGGCCGCCACGGGCCCGACGCGTCGTGGGGTGACACCGCCGGCATCACCGCCCTCCTCGAGGGCGCCGACCTGCTCGTCAACCTCGCGGGGAAGAGCGTGAACTGCCGCTACGGCCCGGAGAACCGCGCCGAGATCGTGCGCTCGCGCGTCGAGACCACGCGCGAACTGAAGGAGGCGGTGCTCGCGTGCACCGCGCCTCCTCGGGTCTGGATGAACTCGTCGACGGCGACGATCTACCGCCACGCCGAGGACCGCCCGATGACCGAGTCGGACGGCGAGATCGGGTCGGGGTTCTCGGTCGACGTGGCCACCGCGTGGGAGGCCGAGTTCTTCTCGGGCGAGCTGCCCGCCACGCGCCGCGTCGCCCTGCGCATGGCCATCGTGCTGGGCGACGGCAGCGCGCTCGTCCCCCTGATGAACCTGGTGCGGGCGGGCCTCGGCGGGCCGCAGTTCGACGGCCCGTGGCCGGCCACCCGGGCGCGGCTCGCGGCCGGCACGTACCACCACGAGGGTCGCGGCGGTGGACGGCAGAAGTTCAGCTGGATCCACGTCGACGACGTGCTCGGGGCGATCCGGTTCGCCCGTGAGGACTCGTCCGTCGAGGGCCCGCTCAACCTGTCGTCCCCGAACCCGAGCGACAACCGCACCGTGATGCGCACCCTCCGTCGCGTGCTGGGCGTGCCGTTCGGCCTGCCGGCCTGGCGGTGGATGCTCGAGCTCGGCACGGCCGTGCTCCGCACCGAGACCGAGCTCGTGCTCAAGAGCCGGTGGGTGCTGCCCGAGCGCCTCGTCGACGGCGGGTACGAGTTCGTCCACCCGCACCTCGACGAGGCCCTGAAGAGCATCGTCGCCGGGAGGCGCGGCGCGGCCTGAGTGCCCCTGGTGCGACCAGGCCGAGGACGGCGGCCGCCGCGCGGGTGCCGGTCAGCGGAGGACGGAGCTGAGCAGCAGGCTGGTCTCGCTGTTGACGACGCCCTCGACGCTGCGGATGCGGGCGAGCACGCGGTCGAACTCGCCGAGCGACGACGTGCGCAGCTCGGCGACGAGGTCCCAGCCGCCGTTCGTCGTGTGGAGCGACGCCACCTCGGGGAACCCGCGCAGCTGCCGGATGACGTGGTCGGTCGACCGCCCCTCGATCTCGATGAAGCCGATCGCACGGATGAGGTCGGGATCGTCGGCCTCGCGCACCCGCACGGTGTAGCCGAGCACCGTTCCCGACGCCTCGAGCCGGTCGAGCCGTGAGGTGATGGTCGCTCGCGTCACGCCCAACCGCCGCGCGAGGCTCGCCGCCGACTCGCGCGCGTCGACCCGCAGGGCCGCCAGGAGGCGCCGGTCGAGTTCGTCGAGATCCGCCATGGATCGAAACGTACAGCACGACCGCGCACAACGGGTGATCGAGCGTGCGGAATGGCGCTCGTTGGTGATTGTGGCTGCACATCGCCCAGTCCTAACGTGGTGCCACCCGGACGCGACGACCGAACCGGGCCGAGCAGGAGGAGGTCGCCGTGGTGCGCTTCGTGGACGTGCAGAACATGATCCGATGGGTCACCGACCGCGGGGTCGGCCCGATCACCAGCGGCATGGTGACCGCCCTCGAACGCGACTTCGCCCGGTGGCCCGCCTTCGACAAGTCGCCCCGCGTCGCCTCCCACAGCCCCATCGGTGTCATCGAGCTGATGCCGGCCAGCGACAGCGAGACCTACGGCTTCAAGTACGTCAACGGCCACCCGTCGAACCCGGGCCGCGGCTACCAGACCGTCACCGCGTTCGGCGTGCTCGCCGACGTCGACACGGGCTACCCGACCTTCCTCGCCGAGATGACGATCCTCACCGCGCTGCGGACCGCCGCCACGAGCGCGATGGCCGCCAAGCGTCTCGCTCGGGCCGACTCGCGCGTGCTCGCCCTGATCGGCGCCGGCTCGCAGGCCGAGTTCCAGGCCCTCGCGATGCGCTCGACCCTCGGGCTCGACACGGTCCGCGTGTTCGACGTCGACCCCGGCGCCACGGCGAAGTTCGTCCGCAACCTCGAGCCGCTCGGCTTCGACATCACGGTCTGCGCGAGCCCCGGTGAGGCGGCCGACGGCGCCGACGTGATCACGACCTGCACGGCCGACAAGCAGAACGCGGTCGTCCTGCCCGACGAGGCCGTCCGCCCCGGCGTCCACGTCAACGCGATCGGCGGCGACTGCCCGGGCAAGACCGAGCTCGACCCCGCGACGCTGCGCCGGGCCGACGTCTTCGTCGAGTACCCCGAGCAGACCCGCGTCGAGGGCGAGATCCAGCACCAGCCGGCCGACTTCGCCGTCACCGAGCTGTGGCAGGTCGTCGCCGGGCAGCGCCCCGGGCGCACGAGCGACGAGCAGATCACGATCTTCGACTCGGTCGGCTTCGCCATCGAGGACGTGTGCGCCCTGAAGTACCTCCGACAGGACGTCGTCGGCACCGACTACGCCGTCGAGATCGACCTCGTCGCCGACCCCGACGACCCGAAGGACCTGTTCGGCCTCGTCGCCGCCCGCCGACCCGTCGGCGCCTGAGTCCCCGACCGCCCCGGACCGCACCCACCGCAGAAGCCGCGCCGAGACCGTCGTGACGACCGTCGCTCCCCCGCCCCGCGCCTCCTCGTCCCCGGCGACCGCCGTGGTGACGCCGCCGGCGTCCCCCGCACTCCGCGCCTCCTCGCGCACCCGAAGCGCCGACGAGGAGGCGCGGACGGCCCTCCAGTCGCCCGCCGCGGTCGTGATGGTGCGGCCGCACCACTTCACGCCGAACCCGGAGACCGCGGCCGACAACGCGTTCCAGACCGACCCGGCCGAGGTCGACGCGACCCGGGCCCAGCTCGCGGCGCGCGCGTTCGACGAGGTGACCCGGGCGGCCGAGGCACTGCGCGCGGCGGGCGTCACGGTGCACCTCGTCGACGACGAGCGGACCGACCGGCCCGACGGGGTGTTCCCGAACAACTGGTTCTCGACCCACGACGACGGCCGGGTGGTGCTCTACCCGATGCACTCGCCCAACCGTCGGGGTGAGCGACGCACGGACGTCGTCGACCTGCTGCGCGAGCGGTACCGCGTCACCGAGGTGCTCGACCGGTCCCCGCTCGAACGGCGCGGGATCGTCGTCGAGGGCACCGGGGCGCTCGTCCTCGACCACGTCGGGCGCGTCGCCTACGTCACGCTCTCGCACCGGGCCGAACGGGCTGCCGTCGCCCTGGTCTGCTCCGACCTCGGCTACGAGCCCTTGACCTTCACCGCGACCGACGCGACGGGCGTGCCGATCTACCACACGAACGTCATGATGAGCGTGGCGTCGCGGTTCGCCCTGGTCGGCCTCGAGTCGATCGCGTCCCCGAGCGAACGGAGGCGCGTGGTCGAGCGCCTGTCGGCCTCCGGACGCGAGG
This sequence comes from Frigoribacterium sp. CFBP 13605, assembly GCF_014839405.1. NCBI lineage: Bacteria > Bacillati > Actinomycetota > Actinomycetes > Micrococcales > Microbacteriaceae > Frigoribacterium > Frigoribacterium sp. CFBP 13605. The sequence goes on from NZ_JACYNS010000031.1 coordinate 14,046, forward strand.
TGGTCGCCCTGACCCGCGCCCAGCTCGGCGAGTTCGCGGGCAACGCGCTCGAACTGGCGGGGGCCGACGGGCCCGTGCTGGCGATCTCGGCACGAGGATGGGCGTCCCTCACCCCGTCGCAACGCCGCACCGTATGGCGGCACGCACGGCCACTGCCGCTCGAGGTGCCGACGATCGAGCTCGCCGGCGGGTCCGTGCGCTGCATGCTCGCCGGGGTGCACCTGCCGCCCCGGTCGTAGCCGGGGCGCCTCCTGCCTCGGTGCCGGCCGGGGCGTCGGCCGCCCCGGTGATGCGGGTGCGGGCCTTGCACGCACTGCAGCTTCTCAGCACTGTCACGGTCGCTTGAGGGCACGCCCCCAGCGGACCCCCACGTACCGTCGTCTCAGGAGCCTTTCCGCTCGTCACGAGCCTTCTCCGCTGTCCGGCCGTTCGCGCCGCTCAGCCCGACCCGCCTCATCAGCCCGACCCACCCGGAGCATCCCCGTGGACGTCTCACTGACCACCTGGCTCATCACGATCGCCGTCACCATCGCGTTCTTCGTGTTCGAGTTCTTCACCCACGTGCGCAAGCCGCACGAGCCGACGATCGGCGAGTCCGCCCGCTGGTCGGCGTTCTACATCGGCCTCGCGCTGCTGTTCGGCGTCGGCATCGGCTTCGTGAGCGGCTGGGGCTTCGGCGGCGAGTACTTCGCCGGCTACCTCACCGAGAAGGCGTTGTCGATCGACAACCTGTTCGTCTTCCTGCTGATCATGACCGGGTTCGCCGTGCCGCGCATGTACCAGCAGAAGGTGCTGATGATCGGCATCGTCATCGCGCTCATCATGCGTGCGGGCTTCATCGCCGCCGGCGCCGCGCTGATCGAGAACTTCTCGTGGGTCTTCTACCTCTTCGGCGCCCTGCTCTTCGTGCTGGCCTACCAGCAGATCAAGGGCGACCACGGCGGCAACGCGGCCGACAACGCCTTCGTCAAGATCGCCCGCCGCGTCCTGCCCGTCGACGACGAGTTCCACGAGGACAAGTTCACCGTCAAGAAGGGCGGCAAGCGCTTCGTGACGCCGCTGCTGCTCTGCGTGATCGCGATCGGCTTCGTCGACCTGGTGTTCGCCCTCGACTCGATCCCCGCCATCTACGGCCTGACCAACGAGGCGTACATCGTCTTCACGGCCAACGCCTTCGCTCTGATGGGTCTGCGCCAGCTCTACTTCTTGATCGGCGGGCTGCTCGAGCGCCTCGTGTACCTGTCGCAGGGCCTCGCCATCATCCTCGCGTTCATCGGCGTGAAGCTCGTCTTCCACGCCCTTCACGTCAACGAGGTGCCGTTCATCAACGGCGGCGAACCGTTGCTGTGGGTGCCCGAGATCCCGATCTGGTTCTCGCTGCTCTTCATCGGCGCGACCATCACCGTGGCCACGATCGCCAGCCTCGCCAAGACCCGCGGCGACGCCCAGAAGGCCAAGCGCGACGAGGTCGACGGCGAGAAGGTCACGGTCGCCAAGGACTCGGACGACCCCACCCGCCGCTAGGCGCCCGCCCGCACTGCACCGCGTTTCGTGCACCGCACCACGACCAGTCGGGGTGCGGTGCACGAAACGCGGTGTGGTGCGTCACGAGCGCGCGGCACCAGGTCGCCGCGCCGCGACTTGGTCCGTCGACGGCCGTGCGCGAAGATCGGGTGTTCTCCCGCGGTCGTCGAGGGGGACCGCCTGAGAGGGGTTCTCCGTGGTCGCCGATCGACATGCCGGCTGAGACGCTCGGGCTGCTGCTCGGCCGGTGGTCCGTCACGCGCGAGATCGACGACCACCGTACCGGCGAGCACGCCCGGTTCGACGGGACGGCCACGATCGAGGAGGCGCGGGCGGGCTCCGACCTCGTGGCGACGTACGACGAGGCCGGCGTGCTGGTCGTGGCCGACCGGCGGACACCCGCCAACCGGCGGCTCGGCTACGCGGCCCGGGGTGACGGGTCGCTCGACGTGCGCTTTGTCGACGGCCGGCACTTCGTCGACCTCGACCTGCGGTCGGGGGCCTGGGAGGCGCACCACCCGTGCGCCCCGGACAGCTACCTGGTCGAGACCCTCGTGCTCTCGCCGACGTCGTTCGAGGAGCGGTGGACGGTGCGCGGGCCGGCGAAGTCGTACGACGCGCTCACGACGTACGAGCGCGTCGCCGGGCATCCCGCCACGAAGTGAACAACCCGCCACACGTTTGCGTGGCGGGTTGTTTCCTTCGTGGCGGGGTGGAGGGTCGGCGCGGCCGGAGGCGCGGCGACGCGGCGCGGCGCGGCGGTGCCGGACTAGAGCTTGGCGGCGAGCTCGGCGTCGGTCGGCTCGACCAGGTGGCTGCCGTCGGGGAAGACCACGACGGGGATCTGCGTGCGACCGCTGACGGCGTAGGCACGGTCGGCACCGTCGGCGACGGCCTCGAGGTCGACGTAGTCGTAGGCCACGCCCTCGCGGTCGAGCAGCGCCTTCGAGCGACGGCAGTCACGGCACCACTCGGCGCCGAACATCAGGATGCGGTCGGGGGCGGTGTCGGTGCTCATGGCGACCAGGGTACGCGCGGTGACGGGACGCGGGCACGCCACCCGCGCCTCCTCGTCCCCGACCGGTCTCGAGATCCGGTCCGGGAATCCGGTCGGACGCCGGATCGCCGCCCGGTTCGCTCGCCGCGAGCGAACGTCGTTCGGTTTCTCGTTCGGGGGCCTTGCGAGCCCCCGGGGGTGGCATGTCACACTGGATGAGCGCCCTCGTCGTGGAGTGGCAATCCCCCCAATCCACCCGCCAGCAGCATGGCCCGCGACGAGTGTGCTGCATCGTGCAGACCGGGGTCGACCACGAGTCGGCCGCCGACGTCCACGATGCCCCCGACGAGATGATCGTCGTGCGCACGCGCCCCGGGCCCGGAGGCATTCCCGTGACCGACACCCTTCAGCGCCCGCCCCAGACCTCGAGCACGCCCGCCGTGCGCACGCCCGCCGCCGCACCTCCCCCGCGCTCGTCGTCGACGCACCCGCGCGACACCCTCCCCACGCCCCAGCCGCACCGCCTGACCCCCTCGGGCGTCGTCGGCATCGCCGTGCTCGGCCTCGCGACGTTCTTCGCGATCACCACCGAACTGAGCCCGGTCGGCCTCCTCTCGACCATGAGCACCGACCTCGGCGTCAGCGAGGCGCGCATGGGCGTCGTCGTCACGGTGTACGCCGTGGCCGTCGCCGCGTTGGCCCTGCCCCTCACCTGGGCCACCGCACGCTTCCCCCGCAAGGCCGTGCTCGTCACGACCCTGGTCGGCTACACGGCCTCGAACCTGATGGTCGCGCTCGCCCCGAGCTTCGGCGTGCTGCTGACCGGTCGCGTGGTCGGTGGCATCGCGCACGCCCTGTTCTTCTCGGTGGCCTCGGCCTACGCGACGCGCATCGTGCCGCCGCGCCTGGCGGGCCGCGCCATCGCCTTCGTCTACTCGGGCAGCTCGCTGGGCTTCGTCGTCGGCGTGCCGCTCGCGACGACGGTCGGCGACCAGCTCGGCTGGCGTCCCGCCGTGGGCGCGGTCGCCGTCGCCACCGCGGTGCTGGCCGTCGTGGCCGCGCTGTTCCTGCCGCACGTCCAGGGCGAGTCGTCGCCGCACGTCGGCTCGGTCCGCTCGTGGGCACGCTCGGGGCTGCTCGCCGTGGTCGTGGCCGACCTCATGCTCTTCGCCGGCCACTACGTCGTCTACACGTTCATCGGCCCGTACCTGACCGGGGCCGGCCTCGGCGAGGACCTCGTCGGCGGCGCCCTGCTCGTGCTCGGCGGCACGGGCGTGGTCGGCCTGCTCGCGGCCGGCGCGTTCGTCGACCGGGCACCCCGGCAGACGCTGATCGTCGCGGTCGCGGTGATGATCGGCGCCCTGGCCGCCCTGCCGTTCGTGCACGGTTCGCTCGTCGGCACGTTCGTCGTCGCGGGGCTGTGGATGGCCGCCAACGGCACGACCGGGACGCTCTTCATGGCGGCCGCGATCCGCACCGGCGGGGTCAGCCCCGACATCGCGGGCGCGCTGATCAACGCCGGCTCGAACGTCGGCATCGCCGCCGGTGCCGCGATCGGCGGGCAGGTCTACGGCATGTCGGGCCTCGCCACGGTGCCGTTCGCCGCCGCGGCCATCGTCGCGATCAGCCTCGTCGTGATCGTGGCGGGCCGACGCGGGTTCCCGCTGACCGGTCACGCGCAGGCGACCCTGTCGACCTCGTCGCTCGTGGTCATCACCTCGTCGGTGGCGGTCGTCACGACGTCGATCCCGACCGTGGGCCAGGGCCGCGGCGGGCGGCGCCCCCGCCGGTAGGACGCAGGAGGCGCGGGTCGCGTCCTCGGCACCGCCATCCGCCCCTTTGTACCCCGATGTCCCCCACAAGGCGGACGAAATCACCCCTGCCCTGGGGACTCCACTCGACAAACGAGAAGCTTTATTGTCGAAGCATCCACTTCCGTGGAGCCCCCGTACCCGTGGGGGCGACACGCGGGCACCTGAACCCCCGCGTGTCGAGCAGGACCGACGTCCGACCGGATCCGACCCGGCCGGACGCCCCCACCCGAGGACACCCCCATGTCGCTTCTCCGCGCCTCCGTGCGCCCCCGTCGTCGCGCCCTCTCGTTCGCGGCCTTCGCCACCGCCTCCCTGCTGGCGGCCGTCGCCGTGACCCAGGCCGTCTCGCCGGCGCCGGCCCAGGCCGCCGCAGCGCTCTCGTGCGACCAGAACACGATCTACGCGACGGCCGGTCAGGGCCAGTTCGTCGCCATCAACGTCGCGGCCAACACGGTGTCCGACGTGATCGCGGGGACGGCGAACCCGTTCTCACCGGCCAACAACGGCCTCGGCGTCGGGCGGAACGGCCTCGACGCCTACGCCTTCACCAACGGCGCGGCCAACAACTCGAACGGCAACACGCTCGCGCGCTACGACTCGGCGGCCGGGGCCGTCACGACGGTCGCCAACGCGAACCCGTCGGGCGCACCCGCCTCGACCCTGCGGGGCGCCGTCAACCCGGTGACCGGGATCTACTACTACGCGACCGGTGGCGACCCGTCGACGATCTCGGCGTACGACCCGAAGACCGGGGACAAGATCGGCGTCGTCGGCCGCATCCCCGGCCTGCAGGCCGGCAACGGCGACTTCGCCTTCAGCACGCAGGGGCTGCTCTTCGTCGTGGCGAGCAACGCGGTCTACCGACTGAACGACGAGACGATCCCGACCACGGCCGGCACCACCTCCCTCGCCGCCACCAAGCTGACCGATCTGCCCACGGGCACCAACAGCCCCGGCATCGCCTTCTCGTCCGACGGCTACCTGTACGTCTCGTCGGGCATGCAGATCATCAAGCTCGACTCGAGCTCGGGTACCGAGGTCAGCCGCATGACGACCCCGGCCATCAGCAACGTCACCTCGTACTCCGACCTCGCGAGCTGCAACTACGCCAACACCCTGACGGGCAAGGCGGACGTCACGGGCCGCTGGAAGTCCGGCGACCAGTTCGCCCTCAAGGTCGACGGCGGCAACCTCTCGTCGCCGTCCACCGCGACGACCTCCGGCACCGCGAACGGAGTCCAGGCCCAGAAGGCCGGCGCCGCGCTCGCGATCCCGGCCCGGACGTACACCGTCTCGCAGACGGCGGGCAACAGCTCGACGCGCCTCGCCGACTACTCGACGACGTACCGCTGCGCGAACGTCACCGACGACGCGACCGTCGCGTCGGGCTCGGGCAACACCGCGCAGTTCACCTTCCCGGCCGCGACCAGCGCCGACGGCACGGACGTCGTGTGCACCTTCGCGAACACCGTTGCGGCGATCTCGGCCGCAGCCTCCGACGACACCGGGACCACCGCCTCCGGAACCTCGCTGAGGGTCGGCGCGCCCGGCGTCCTCGCCGACGACGCGGGCACCGACCTGACCGTGACGTCGAACACGCAGCCGGCGCACGGGCAGGCCACCGTCGCTGCCGACGGCTCGTACGTCTACACGCCCGCGACGGGCTTCTCGGGCACCGACACCTTCCAGTACACGACGACCGACGGAGGCGGTGGCACGTCGACCTCGACGGTCACGATCACCGTCACCCCGGTGAGCAGCGACGACGTCGCGACCGCCCGTGCCGGCCAGGCCCTCGTGGTCGACGCGGCCTCGGGCGTCCTGGCGAACGACTCGGGCACCGGTCTGACCGCCGCCGTGGCGACCGGACCCTCTCACGGCTCCCTCGTGCTCGGTCGTGACGGCTCGTACCGCTACGTCCCGGCCGACGGGTTCTCGGGCACCGACACCTTCACCTACACGGCCACGGACTCCGAGGGCGCGAGCACCACGAGCACGGTGACCGTCACCGTGCTGCCCACCGCCGTCGACGACACGGCGAGCGCGGTCGCGGGCACCCCGACGACCATCGCCGGAAGCGCCCTGACCGCGAACGACGACGGCACCGGCCTGAAGGTCACCGCCGCCTCGACGCCGGGTCACGGCACCGCGTCGGTGACCCCCGCGGGCGACGTGCTCTACACGCCGGCCGACGACTTCTCGGGCACCGACACCGTCGACTACACCGTCAGCGACGGCACGGGCGGCACCGACACCGGCACGGTCACCGTGACCGTCGCGCCGCGCGCCTCGGCCGACACCGCCGACGCCGTCGCGGGCTCGGCCCTCGACGTGCCCGCCGGGCGTGGACTGCTCGGCAACGACGGGGGCACCGGTCCCCTCGAAGCCACCCTCGCCACCGCCCCGACCACCGGCACCGTCGTCGTCAACCCCGACGGCTCGTACGTCTACACGCCGGCGAAGGGCTTCTCGGGCACCGACGTCTTCACCTACACGCTGACCGACGCGAACGGCGTCACGAGCACCGGGACCGTCACGGTCGCCGTCGCCCCGAAGGCCGTCGACGACGCCATCACCGTCGTGGCGGGCGGAAACGCCCACGTCGACGGACCCGGCGTGCTCGGCAACGACCTCGGCACCGGCCTCGGCGCCGCCATCGTGACCGGCCCGCAGCACGGCAGCGCGACGATCGCGCCGAACGGCGAGTTCGACCACACGCCCACGCCCGGCTTCTCGGGTACCGACACCATGACCTACCAGGTCACCGATGCCGCGGGTCGCACCTCGACCGCGACGGTGACGATCACCGTGAAGCCGGTGGCCGTCGACGACGCGGCGACCACGCCGAACGGCACCACGGTGACCACGCCCGCCTCGGCCGGACTGCTCGCCAACGACCTCGGCACCGGGCTGCGCGTGACCGACCACGGCACGCCCGCCCACGGCACCGTGACGGTCGACGCCGACGGCAGCTGGAGCTACACGCCGGACGCCGGCACCTCGGGCACCGACTCGTTCGAGTACCAGGTGACGGACGCCGCGGGGCAGACCGCGACGGCTCGCGCCTGGGTCGTCGTCGGCGACCTGGCCATGGCCGACCAGGGCACCGCGACCGCCGGTCGCGACCTGACCGTGTCGGCGAAGGACGGCCTCCTCTCCAACGACCGCGGCACCGGCCTGGCGGCCACGCTCGACGGGACCCCGCACCACGGCGACGTGACCGTCGCGACGGACGGCTCGTACGTCTACGCCCCGGCGAAGGGCTTCTCGGGCACCGACAGCTTCACCTACACCGTGACCGACGTCGAGGAGCAGACGAGCACGGGCATCGTGACGATCGTCGTCCTGCCCGACGCCGTCGACGACACGACCTCGACGACCGCCGGCACCACGGTCACGGTCACGGCCCCCGGCGTGCTCGGCAACGACCTCGGCACCGACCTGCGCGCCGAGATCGTCGACGCCCCGACCCACGGCACGGCCACGATCGCGGCCGGCGGCACCATCACCTACACGCCTGCCGACGGCTTCTCGGGCACCGATCAGCTGACCTACCGCGCCACCGATGCATCCGGCGGCTCGGACGTCGCGACGGTGACGATCCACGTCGGTCCGATCGTGGTCGACGACTCGCCCGTCGGTGGCACCGTGGCCGACCAGCCCCTCGTCGTGGACGCCGCGCACGGGGTCCTCTCGAACGACAAGGGCACCGACCTGACGGCGAAGGTCACCGACCAGCCGAAGGCCGGCACCGTGACCACGGGCCCCGACGGTTCGTACACGTACACGCCGAAGCCCGGCACCTCGGGCAAGGACACCTTCGGCTACGAGGTCACGGACGGCAAAGGACAGACCGGCACGGGCACCGTGACGATCGTCGTCAGCCCGAAGGCCGCCCCCGACGTCGCCTCGGTCGTCGCCGGTGACCGCGTCACCGTCGGCGCGCCGGGTGTGCTCGGCAACGACGTCGGAACGGGCCTGACGGTCACCACGGTGACCCCGGCCGCGCACGGCACCGTCACGATCGCGCCGGACGGCACGTTCGACTACACGCCGGCCCCGGGCTTCTCGGGCGACGACATCGTCGTCTACACGGTCACCGACCGGGACGGCGGCACCGCCACGGCGACGGTCACCGTCTCCGTGACGCCCCGCGCCCTCGACGACCGGTACTCGACGCCCGCCGCGACCACGCTCACCGTGCCGGCCCCCGGCTTGCTGATCGACGACCTCGGCACCGGCCTGACGGTGACGGGCGTCGACACCCCGGCGCACGGCACGATCGACACCCGGCCCAACGGGTCGTTCGTCTACACGCCGGTCCCTGGTTTCTCGGGCACCGACCGGGTCGGGTACACGGCGACCGACTCGGCCGGCCGGTCGGTGAAGGCCACGGCGACCATCGTCGTCGGTGCCCTGGCGCTCGACGACACGGGCAGCACCCGTGCCGGCACCCCGCTGACCGTCGACGCCCCGCACGGCGTGCTCTCGAACGACTCGGGCAGCTCGCTGACCGCGACGCTCGACGCCGCGCCCACGCGCGGCACGGTCGAGCTGGCTCGCGACGGCTCGTACGTCTACACGCCGAAGTCCGGTTTCTCGGGCACCGACGCCTTCACGTACACGGCGACCGACGGTGAGGGGCAGACCCGCACGGGGACCGTCACCATCACGGTGCTGCCGACCGCGGTCGACGACGCCGCCTCGACGCCGGCCGACACGACCCTGACCGTCGCCGCCCCGGGGGTGCTGGGCAACGACCTCGGCACCGGCCTGCGCGTCACCTCGACGGGTCTCGCGGCTCACGGCACGGCGACCATCGACCCCAGCGGCCGCCTGGTCTACACGCCGGACGCCGGGTTCTCGGGGAAGGACGCCGTGACCTACGCGGTGACCGACCGCGACGGCGGCACCGCGTCCGCCACGGTCACCCTCACCGTGGGCGTCAAGGCCGTGGCCGACTCGGGCAGGACGATCGCCGGCAAGCGGCTCGTCTCGGGCACGGTCGGCGGCGTGATGCGCAACGACGACGGATCGGCCCTCTGGGTCGCCCTGGCGTCCCCGCCGTCGCACGGCACGGTCACCCTCGACCGCGACGGTTCGTACGACTACCTGCCGGCCGCCGGCTTCGTCGGGGTCGACGCGTTCGACTACACCGCGACCGACGAGGCCGGGCAGACCGCCCGGGCGACCGTCGACATCACGGTGCTGGGCGCGGCCGTCGCGGTCGACGACGAGAAGCGCGGCACGACCGACCACGCGGTCGCCGTCGACGTCACGACGAACGACGCCCCCACCGAGGGTGCGACCTTCGACCGCGGCACCGTCGTGCTCGTCGACCCGGCCACCGGTGACGGGGTCAGCACGCTGACCGTGCCCGAGCAGGGCACCTGGACGGTCGTCGACGGAACCGTCGTCTTCACCCCCGCGAAGGGCTTCGACTCCAAGGCGTCGGTGCAGTACCGCGTGACCGACACGGCCGGCGAGACGGTCCAGGCGGTCGTCACGGTGTCGTTCCCGATGATCCTGTCGGCGACGCAGCTGGCCTTCACCGGCAGCGCGTCGGTGCTCGGCATCGCCGCCATGGCCCTGCTCGGGGTCGCGCTCGGCCTGGCGCTCTCGCGTCGCGGCCGTCGCGTGGTCGGCCCGATCCGAGGCCGTCGCCGGGCCGAGTAGCCCCCGACGCGCCGACGTCCCCGTCCGCCCGCCCCTCCTGCCGAGGGGGCGGGCGGCGGGGACGTCCGTCGCACGGCAACTGCCGCGGAACGCTCTCGGCGGCTCCGCAGCACGCGACCCCGCCGGGGGTGTCATCCGTCGGGAGGACGCGCCCGCGGCTCGATGCTGAGAGGGTCACGAGGAGGCGGACGGGTCGTCGTCGAGGGAGAGAGGGATCGTCGTGACATCACCGGGAAGGACGTCGGAGCCGCGGTCCTGGGCCTGGGCCCTGGGCTGGCTGAGCCTGTCCGGCCCGGTCCTGCTGGTCGCGGGCAACGCCCCCTCGCTGATCGGCACCCCACTCGTGCCCTGGGCGAGCATCCTGCTGGACCTCTGGGCGGTCGTGTCCGTGTTCTTCGGAGTCGCCGCCGTCGCCTTCGCCCGCGACGACGTCGAGTCGGCTCCTGACGACCGACCGCGCTTCGTCACGGCCGGGATGGCGCTCGGCCTTCTCGGGCTGGCGGTCAGCGGGTGTCTGCTGCTTCTCTGGCTGCTGACGCCCCTGCCCTTCTGACCCGTGAGCGAGCGCCGGCAGAGACGGCGTGATCGTCGTGGACGACAGCGCCGGCGCGTGCCGGCGGCCCGCACGCCAGGAGCACGCCCCGCCGACTCGCGACGGGCGTGAGCACGACTCGCGTCGGACACGCCGCAGGGACGCGAACGAGTGCGCCACGATCCTGCGCGGTCGGCGCAGGCGGTTCCACGATTCCGACCTCCACGTGAGTGGCTTACGAGAAAGTGCGTACCTGCCGACGACGGGGCTTCCTGCGATGCTGCGATCACCCGCCGACCACACGAGCAGGAGAACACATGACGAACGACCTGACCACGCGCAGCCCCTCCCGCCGCCTCGCCCGCGGCACGGCCGTCCTCGCCGGAGTCGCCCTCCTCACCGGACTCGGCGTCGCCACGCCGGCGGCCGCTGCTCCCGGGACCCCACCGAAGTCGACCGTGACGGCTGCCGCGGACCGGCGGGACAGCACCACCGAACACCGCAACGCCTGCGCCGTGCGGACGCTCCTCACCCAGACCTTCGCCGACCCGGACGGCACGTCCTCCCGCGAGCTCGCAGCCCGGCTCGTCTCCCCGACCGCGGTCGCGCACGGAGCAGGGACCGCCGCGGGGCCGGAGGGACTCCTCGCCCAGTTCGCGGCGGACCGCATCCGCGTTCCCGGTGCCCACGCCGTGATCAAACACGTCGCAGCCGACGGCGACCTCGTCGCGGTGCACTGGCAGATCACGCCGGACCCCGGCGACGAACGACGCGGTGACGCCGCCGTCGACCTGTTCCGCCTCGAGCACGGCCGGATCGTCGAGCACTGGTCACTCGAGCAGCCCGTTCCGACCGGCACACCGGCCAGCGGGAACACGAACTCGATGTTCAGCGACCTCTACCGGTCGGCGCGTCCGACCGCCGCGCCGTCCGAACGTCAGGAAGAACGCAATCGCGTCCTCGCGGTGTCGGCGTACGACACGCTGTTCCGGGACCACGACCCGTCGATCCTCGACCGCGCGTTCGACCCCGCGTACCTGCAGCACAACCCGGTGGCTCCGAACGGGACGGCAGCGCTGAAGCAGCTGTTCGGGAGCGGTGCGCAGTTCCCGGCGCAGCAATCCGTCATCTCGCTCTCGGACGGCGACATCGTCTGGACCTTCTCCCAGGCGGTCGGCGCGAAGCCCGGAGACCCGCTGCTCGCGGCCGACCTGTTCCGCGTCGACGGCGGCCTCATCCGCGAGCACTGGGACGTGGTCCCCACCGACTAGCCGCCGATGCGGCCTCGTGCACCGGACGTGCGGCGTCGATGCCAGGTGAGGGCCGTCGCCGCGAGCACGCCCCCCACGACGGCACCGATGGTGTTGGTGATCCAGTCACCCGTGTCGCAAGCTCGACCGATCACCACCACCAGTGCCTGGAGCAACTCGATGGCACCCGACAGTGCGACGGCGCCGAGAACTGCCACCACCGGTCGTCGCCAGAGCACCCCCGCGAAGAACGAGACCGGGACGAACAAGAGGACGTTCGCGGTCGACTCCACCGCAGTGGGCGAGAGGTACGGCAGGCCCGGGTTGCACGTGATGCCCGGGTAGGGCGCGCCATCCGGGTACAGCGTGAGCGCCAGGACCGCGAGCACTGCCAGGCCGAGGAGAACGCCGGTCGTCCGTCGGCGTCCCACGAGCCACAGTCCGGCGAACGGACCGACGACGACGACGCCGACCAGGACCGAGAAGGCGAGCCACGGCACCAGGGCGAGCACGGTCGAGAGCACGGACCGAGACTAGGACACGTCGGATCTGCTGAACGCGGCGGTGGAGGTCACGGCGGGGTAACGAAGTAGATGCGTTCCAATCCTTTTCGGGCCCGGTGGCGAACCCAGTACATCCCCACCGGGACCAACTGACAAGGAGCTT
>NZ_JACYNS010000032.1:0-24697 GCF_014839405.1 Frigoribacterium sp. CFBP 13605
TCGCGTCGGCCGACCCGCTCACCGCCCGGGTGACCGTCCCGCCCGTCGGCACCCCGGTCGACGACGCGACCGCGGCCCACGCCCGCGAGGCTCCCCCGACCCGGCTCGACGCCTGGTGGGGGCGCGTGCTGCGCACCCCGGTCAGGAGGCGCGTCTGGGCCTGGGCGGGCCCGCTCGCGGTCACGCTGCTGGCCGCGGTGCTGCGCCTGTGGCACCTGAACTCCCCCGCGACCCTCGTGTTCGACGAGACGTACTACGTCAAGGACGCCTGGTCGTTGTTCAACCTCGGCTACGAGGGGTCGTGGCCGGCCGACTACGACCCGACCTTCGCCGCGGGCGGGGTCGGCGGGTTCCTCGCGGCACCGTCGTTCGTGGCGCACCCGCCCCTCGGCAAGTGGCTGATCGGCCTCGGCATGGCGGCGGTCGGTCCCGAGAACCCGGCGAGCTGGCGCATCAGCACGGCAGTCGTGGGCATCCTCGCGGTCGCCCTGGTCGCGGTCATCGGGTCGTTGCTGCTGCGATCGACGCTGCTCGGCACGCTGGCGGGGTTCTTCCTGGCGATCGACGGGCACGCGATCGTCATGTCCCGGGTGGCCCTGCTCGACAACTTCGTCATGTTCTTCGGCCTGCTGGCCTTCGGGGCGGTGCTGCTCGACCGCCGGCAGAGCGCCCGCCGGCTCGAGGCCTGGCGGGCGAGGAGGCGCGGTGCCGGTCGCGACATCGCCTGGGGCCCCGCCCTGTGGGCGCGTCCCTGGCTGGTGACGGCCGGCCTCCTGTGCGGGCTGGCGACGGCCGTGAAGTGGAACGGCCTGTACTTCCTGGCGTTCTTCGCGGTCTACACGGTGGTCGTCGACATGGTGGCGCGCCGCCGGGCCGGCGTGGAGTTCTGGCTGTCGGGCACCCTGTTCAGGCAGGCACCGGTGAGCTTCCTGCTGACCGTGCCCGTCGCCGTGGTGGCCTACCTGGCGAGCTGGACCGGCTGGTTCGCGACGTCGGGCGGCTACTACCGCAGCTGGGTCGAGGACGGCGGCACGCGGTGGACGGGAGCCCTGGCGTGGGTGCCCGACGTGGTGCAGAACTTCTGGCACTACCAGGCGGGCGTCTACGGGTTCAACGTCGGCCTGCACACCCCGCACGCCTACCAGGCGAACCCGCTCACCTGGCTGCTGATGCTGCGACCGACGAGCATGTACTACCAGGGGTTCGACGAGGGCCAGGGCGGCTGCGACGTGGCCCGGTGCGGCGAGGCGATCACCTCGGTCGCGAACCCGCTGATCTGGTACGCGGCGGTCGCGGCCTGCCTCTACCTCGTCTACCGCGTCGCGCGGTACCGCGAGTGGCGGTACGGGGCGATCCTCGTCGGCGTCGCGGCGGCCTACCTGCCGTGGCTGGCGTTCACCGACCGGACGGTGTTCCAGTTCTACACGATCGCCTTCGAGCCCTATCTCGTGCTCGCCCTGGCCGCGGTGCTCGGCATCGTCCTCGGCCGACGCACCGACGACCGGTCCCGTCGGCTGAGCGGCATCGGCGTCACGGCGATCGTCGTCGTGGTCGCCGTCGCCGTGTCCGTCTTCTTCTACCCCCTGTGGACGGCGCAGCTGGAGGACTGGGAGTTCATCCGGCTGCACTACTGGATTCCCAGCTGGAAGTAGGCGCCGGAGCCGCCTCCGGCCGACCGACGGCTCCTCCCCCGCAGGAGGCGCGGGTCGGCCGTGTTCCGCCGTGTGACGTCCCGGGTCCCCGCGTGACGACCAGCGGCTAGCGTGGGGGCATGGCAGATCGTGAGTACGGCTTCCGCACGCGGGCGATCCACGCGGGCAACATTCCCGACGCGGCGACGGGGGCACGGGCGCTGCCCATCTACCAGACCAGCGCCTTCGTGTTCGACGACACCGACGACGCCGCGGCGCGGTTCGCCCTGCAGAAGTACGGCAACATCTACAGCCGCCTCGCCAACCCGACCACCGCCTCCTTCGAGGAGCGCGTCGCCAGCCTCGAGGGCGGCCTCGGCGCCGTCGCGACGGCGAGCGGCCTCAGCGCCCAGTTCGTCACGTTCGCCTCGCTGGCCGGCGCGGGTGACCACATCGTCGCGAGCGCGAACCTCTACGGCGGGTCGATCACCCAGCTCGACGTCACCCTGCGTCGCTTCGGCGTCGAGACGACCTTCGTGCAGTCCTCCGACCCGGCGGACTACGCCGCCGCCATCCGTCCCGAGACGAAGCTGGTCTTCGTCGAGACGGTCGCGAACCCGTCCGGCGAGGTCGCCGACCTCGAGGGCCTGGCCGACGTGGCCCACGCGCACGGCCTGCCCCTGATCGTCGACTCGACCATCGCCACGCCCTACCTCAACCGGCCGATCGAGTGGGGTGCCGACGTCGTCGTGCACTCGGCCACGAAGTTCCTCGGCGGTCACGGCACCACGCTCGGCGGCGTCGTCGTCGAGTCCGGCCGCTTCGACTGGGACAGCGAGCGGTTCCCGCTCTTCGACCAGCCCGTGCCGAGCTACGGCGGGCTCAACTGGTCCGGCAACTTCGGCGAGTACGCCTTCCTCACCCGGTTGCGCGCCGAGCAGCTGCGCGACATCGGCCCGGCCCTCGCTCCCCACTCGGCCTTCCTGCTCGCCCAGGGGGTCGAGACCCTGCCGTTCCGCATGCAGGCCCACGTCGACAACGCCCGCCAGGTCGCCGAGTGGCTCGACGCCGACCCGCGCATCGAGCGCGTTCGCTGGGCCGGCCTGCCCGGGCACCCGCACCACGAGCGCGCGGCGAAGTACCTGCCGAAGGGCCCCGGCTCGGTCTTCACGTTCGAGCTGAAGGGCGGTCGTCCGGCCGGCAAGACCTTCATCGAGTCGGTCGAGCTCGCCAGCCACCTCGCCAACATCGGCGACGCGAAGACGCTCGTCATCCACCCGGGCTCGACCACCCACGCCCAGCTCAGCGAGCAGCAGCTCGTCGACGCGGGGGTGCTGCCCGGCTCGGTGCGCATCAGCGTCGGCATCGAAGACCCCGACGACATCATCCACGACCTCGACCAGGCGCTGGCCGCGGCGACGAAAGGCGAGTGACCCGACGTGACCGACACCGTCACCACGCAGCTGACCAACGGGCTGACCTGCGAGCTGCCCGCGTCGTCCCCCCTCGCCAAGCTGCTCAAGTCGCAGCGGACGTGGGTCGGCCCCACGGCCCGCGAGCGCCAGGCCATCCTGCGCTCGGCGAAGAGCGTCGCCGTCGTCGGCGCCTCGCCCAACCCGAGCCGGTCGAGCTCGTTCGTGGGCACCTACCTGCAGCAGTCGACCGACCTGCGCGTCTATTTCGTCAACCCCCGTGCCGACACCATCCTCGGCCAGAAGGCCTACCCCGACCTGGCCTCGCTGCCCGAGGTGCCCGACGTCGTCGACGTGTTCCGCAAGGCCTCCGACATCCGATCGGTCGTCGACGACGTGCTCGCGATCGGCGCGAAGACGATCTGGGTCCAGCTCGGCATCTACGACGAGGAGGCCGCCCGGTACGGCGAAGAACAGGGGCTCACCGTCGTCATGGACCGCTGCATGAAGGTCGAGCACGCCCGGTTCAACGGCGGGCTCAACCTGATGGGCTTCGACACCGGCGTCATCACCGCGAAGAAGGCCGGTCGCTGACACGACCGTCGAGGCGGGTCGCGGTTTCCCCGTTCGTCGCGGCGCACACGTTGTGACGCTTCATTGCGGACTCAGGGTCCGATGTCACCGGTCGGCGTTACCGTGGCCCGCATGGCACCCGTCCTCACCTCACCCGTCGTCTCGACACAGTGGTTGGCCGACCACCTCGGCGCCGACGACCTGACGATCGTCGACGCGACGGTGCTCGTCGACCTCGATCTCGACGTCGACCTCGACGTCGATCCGGGTCGCGGCGTCGGCCCGGGTCGTGGCGACGGCCCGGCGGCCCTCACCACGGGCCGCGACGGGTTCGAGCGAGACGGTCACGTCCCCGGGGCGGTCCTCGCCGACCTGCTCGTCGACTTCAGCGACCCCGGCTCCGACCTGCCCTTCACCCGGCCCGGGGTCGACCGCTTCCAGGCCGCGGCGGCCGCGCTGGGCGTCTCGAACGACAGCACGGTCGTCGTGTACGACACGGTCGACGGCCGCTGGGCGTCCCGCCTGTGGTGGCTGTTCCGCGCCTACGGGCACGACGCCGTGGCGGTGCTCGACGGCGGGTGGTCGCAGTGGCTCGCGCAAGGCAAGCCGTACGACCTCGGCGACGTCCTGCCGACGCCCGCCCCGTTCGTCGCGACCGAGCGTCCCGACCACTGGGTCGACAAGGCCTTCGTCGAGTCCGTGGTGGCGGGCGACGAGAGAGCGGCGCTCGTCTCCGGTTCGCCCCGCGACGAGTTCGACGGCACGTCGAGCCCGCTCACCCGCGCCGGGCACATCCCCGGCAGCGTCAACGTTCCGGCCGAGACGCTCCTCGCCGACGACGGCACGCTGGCCCGCGACCCGGTCCTCCGCGACCGCCTCGCCGTCGTGCCCGACGAACCGCGCACGGTCGTCTACTGCGCCTCGGGGGTGTCGGCCAGCGTCGACGCCCTCGCCTTCGCCGTCCTCGGCCGCTCGGACGTCGCGGTGTACGACGGTTCGCTCGCCGAGTGGGTCGCCGACCCGACCGCACCGCTCGTGCCCGCCGCCGCCTGACGCCCCCGCCCGGCGCCCCGCACGGTTCACCCGCCGGGCGCCCCCGCCTGGCACCCCTACCCGGCGCTTCGCCGGGCGGGTGCCCCTACCCGGTGCGTCGCCGGTGCCTGGGCGACCGACGCGGTCGTGTCGTCACCCCTCGAGCAGCAGTCCGTCGAGGTCGTCCACGGTCGTGACCGGCAGTCGGCAGACGAAGTCGCGGCAGAAGTACGCGGTGGGGACGCGCCCGGGGGCCGAGCGACCCGCGAACAGCTCGAAGCCCGCGTGCTCGAAGGTGACCAGCGCCTCCTCGTCCAGCACGGCGACGACGCTGCCCGGGCGGACGACGCGGCGTGCCCGGCGGGCGAGGCCGTCGTCGGTGCGGTCCGCCGGGGACGGCTCGACCACGACCAGCTGCGTCAGCGGGGCCTCGAGCTCGACGAGCAGCCCGAATGCCGCGCCGTACGCGAGCGGGTTGTCGAGGGCCGAACCGGCCACCTCGGCGACGAGCCGTCCGGCCACCGACCGGTAGCGCGCCTCCCCGGTGAGCTGGTGGAGGGTGAGCGCGGCCGCCGCGACCGCACTGCGTCCCGACGGGTAGGCACCCTCGCTCGGGTCGCTCGACAGGGCCACGCCCTGCGAGACCAGCACGGGGTCGCCACCCGACGGGGCCGCGACGACCCGCGGGTCGGCGTCGTCGAGCAGGCAGGCGTCGATGAACGACCGCGCGGCGACGGCGTACCGGGCCTCGCTCGTCGCGAGCGAGAGGGCCAGCAGGCCGGACGCGAACAGGCCGTGGTCCTCGAGGGTCGCCACGGCGTCCGACACGGTCGACCCGACGGAGGCGCGCAGCAGACGACCGTCGTCGGTCACGTGACGCGCGAGCAGCAGGTCGGCCGCGCCGCGGGCGGTGTCCACCCAGTCGGGGCGGCCGTGCCGTGCCCCCGCCTCGGCGAGCGCCGCGATCGCGAGGCCGTTCCAGCCGGTGAGCACCTTGTCGTCGACGGGCGGCGGGTCGAGGGCCGCGCGGCCCGCGGCGTCCCTCCGGTAGTAGCCGCCCTCGTCACGGACGCCGTCGATCGTGCTCTCGCTGTCCTGCGCCGAGCCGAAGGCCCCGTCGGCCGTGCGCAGTCGGGAACTCAGGAAATCGGCGACCCCGGCGGCGACCCGGGCCGGATCCGAGCCGATCTCCTGAGTTGCCGACGTCGGCGCGGGGCCCGGGGCCGGGGCCGGGTCGAGCACCGAGAGCCGCGAGTAGGCCAGCAGCAGCTGGGCGTTGTCGTATAGCATGCGCTCGTAGTGGGGTTCTGACCAGTCGCGTCGGACCGCGTACCGGAAGAACCCGCCCTCGACCGGGTCGCGCAGCGGCGACGCGGCCATGCGGGCGAGCGTCCGCGACACGAGTTCGAGCGCGCCGTCGTCCCCTCCCGCGCCGAGGGCGAGCAGCGCCAGCTGGGCCGGCGCCGTCGGGAACTTCGGGGCCCCGCCGAAGCCGCCGTGCTCGCGGTCCTCGTGGGCGACGAGCCGGGCGACGGCGTGGGCGAGCTCGGGCCGTCCCGGCAGGGCGACCCCGGCACCGGGACCAGGAGGCGCGGTGCCGGTGACCGACGCGGGCCCCGCAGCCAGCGCCTCCTGCACCGCCGACGCGGTCGCGTCGACCTCGGACCGCCTGGTGGTCCAGGCGTCGGTGACGGCGTCGAGCACCTGTCGGAACGACGGCCGACCCTGCACGGGCACCGGCGGGAAGTACGTGCCGGCGTAGAACGGCCGACCCTCGGGCGTGACGAAGACGGTCAGCGGCCAGCCGAGCCCCTCGGTGAAGGCCGAGGCGGCGGCCAGGTAGCTGGAGTCGACGTCGGGGTGCTCCTCGCGGTCGACCTTGACCGAGACGAAGCCCGCCGAGAGCTGGGCAGCGACCTCGGGGTCGGAGAAGCTCTCGCGCGCCATCACGTGGCACCAGTGGCAGGTCGAGTAGCCGATCGACACCATCACGGGCACGTCCCGCTCGACGGCCTCGGCGAACGGCCCCGTCCCCCAGGCACGCCACTCGACGGGGTTGTCGGCGTGCGACCTGAGGTAGGGGCTGACGGCGTCTCGCAGCTGGTTCGGCATGCGGGCCACGGTAGGCGTCAGCGCGCGGGGACGTCCCTCAGGGGTGCGCCGTCGTACTCGCTCAAGGGGCGGATGAGCGAGTTGGCCTCGCGCTGCTCGATGACGTGGGCGCTCCAGCCGAGGACCCGCGACGCGACGAACAGCGGCGTGAAGACCGGCGTCTCGAACCCCATCAGGTGGTACGCCAGCCCGGACGGGTAGTCGACGTTGGGCTTCAGGCCCTTGCGCTCGAACACCGTCGCGGCGACGACGTCGTAGGTCTCCTTGAGCCCGTCGACCCGGTCGTCGCCCCGCTCGCGGGCCCGGTCGACCAGACGGCCGAGGGCGTCCTCCATCGTGGGAACCCGGCTGTCGCCGTTCTTGTAGACCCGGTGCCCGAATCCCATGATCTTCTCCTTGCGCGCGAACGCCTCGTCGAGCCAGGCCACGGCCCCGTCGGCGGGGCCGACCCGGTCGAGCAGCTCGAGCGCGGCCTCGTTGGCGCCGCCGTGCAGCGGGCCCTTGAGCGCCCCGATCGCGCCGACGATCGAGGAGTGCAGGTCGGACAGCGTCGAGGCGACGACCCGGGCCGTGAAGGTGGAGGCGTTGAACGAGTGCTCGGCGTAGAGCGTCATCGAGGTGTCGAACGCGTCCACGTCGAGCGGGTCGGGCTCGCGGTCGAACACCTGGTGCAGGAAGTCGGCGCTGTAGCCGAGGTCGTCCCGCGGCGGAACCGGCG
The DNA here is from genome assembly GCF_014839405.1 of Frigoribacterium sp. CFBP 13605. Lineage (NCBI taxonomy): Bacteria > Bacillati > Actinomycetota > Actinomycetes > Micrococcales > Microbacteriaceae > Frigoribacterium > Frigoribacterium sp. CFBP 13605. Next base: position 7,479 of record NZ_JACYNS010000032.1, read on the forward strand.
GCAGGTCGTGGCGGCGCCGCTGGTCGTAGGCGATCACGGCGGGCAGCACGGCGAAGAGGTGCGTGGCGAGTCGACGCGTGTCGGCGACGTCGTAGGCGCCCGCACCCGTCGTGGGTTCGGGCCGGGCGGCGCCGATGGCGCTCACCGCGGTGCGGACGACGTCCATGGGGTGCGCCGAGGTGGGGATCAGGTCGATGAGGTGCTGCAGCCCGGGGGCCAGCGTGCGGTGCGAGCGCAGCTCGGCGTCGAAGTCGCGTCGCTCGTCGACGGTCGGCAGGTCGCCGTGCAGCAGCAGCCAGGCGACGTCCTCGACGTCCCGCTCGGCGGCGAGCTGCTGCACCGGGTAGCCGCGGTAGAGCAGCGAGTTGCTGGCCGCGTCGACCTTCGAGACCGCCGTCCGGTCGACCGTGACGCCGGCCAGGCCCTTGTGGATCTCGGGACCGTCGGAGGCGGCCGGGGCGGGTGCGGTGATGGTGTCGCTCATGTCACTCCTTCGTGATGAGGCGGGCCCGCCGGAGCGGGCCGGTCGTGCCGGGACGGGGCCGCGACACGATCGTCGAGGCTCCACTCTAGGTGGCGGGCGCCTCGGGACGGGAGGGGCGGACGGGTCTCGTCAGCACGATCGAGACGACACCCGCCAGCACGAGGGCGAGGCCGATCCAGCCCGGCGGCTCGAGCCGCTCGCCCACCACGAGCACCGCCAGCAGGGTCGCGACGAACGGTTCGAGCAACGTCACGGTCGTCGCCCGAGAACTCGACACCGTGCGCAGGCCGTGGCCGAAGAGGAGGTAGGCGACGAACATCGGCCCGACGGCGAGGTAGGCCGTCGCCCCCACGGAGGCGCCCGACTGCAGCAACGGAGCCCCGGTCGCCAGCAACACCGGCAGCAGGAGCACCGCACCGAGGCCGAACTGGGCCGACACGGCCCCGCGCGACGGGTGACCCTCGGCCATGAGCCGAGCCGCGGTGTAGGTGTACGTCGCGTAGGCGAGACCCGCGAGGACGCCCAGTGCGATGCCGAGCGGGGCCCACCCGGGGGACGCCGCCGTGCCCGCCTGACCGTGCTGCCCGGTCGCCGCGAGCACTCCGACGCCCACGACGGCCAGTGCCGCACTCGCCACCCAGCGGGGCTCGAGGGGACGCCGCCGGCCGGGCGGGTCGAGCAGGCGTTCGAGCAGCGCCGCGAAGACGGGCGCCGTCCCGAGCGAGACCACGTTGCCCACGGCGACGCCGGCGAGCGACATGGACGAGTAGAACGCCAGCGGGTAGACCACGACGCCCAGTGCCCCCGGCACGAGCCAGCGCCACGCCGCCGGGCCACCTCGCAGGGCGGCGCGCGTGGCGCGGGGGGCCGTGAGCGCCAGCAGCAGACCGCCGACGCACATCGTCGCGGCGCCCGTGGCGAGCGGGCCGACGTCGCCGGGAAGAGAAGACGCCACCGTGCCCGTCGTGCCCCAGAGGAGCGCGGCGAGCACGATGGCGATCATCGTGCGAGGGTACCGACGGCGCGGGTCAGGTGCGCGGCGGGCCCGGGCAGTAGTTCAACGCGGCCGCGTTCTCGGAGACGGCGGCCGTGCCACCGATCGTGACGACCTTCTCGGACGCGAGGCCCGCGATGAGGTCCTCGGCGTAGTAGTTCGTGCAGCCGGGCGCGGTGAGGAGCACGGGCGACTTCTCGGCACCGGCGACCGCGGCGATCGCGAGGGCGTCCGGGAAGTTCTGCCCGGAGGCGAGGTACACGGTGCCCGAGTCGTCCGTGCGGGGGACGTCGCCCGTCGCGTCGCTGAAGGCGAAGAACGACACGAAGGCCGAGGTCTCGTAGCGGTCCTGGCCGGCCAGCAGGGCGACCTCGCCCGGGAACTGCGCGTCGAGATCGGAGACGATGCCGTCCGAGATGACCGCGGGGCCACCCACGACGGCGACGGACTCGACGCCGAGCGATTCGAACAGGTCCGACGTGGGCTGGTCGACCCCGTCGGCGGTCCCGGGGACGAGCACGACCGCGTCCGGCGCACCGGTCGAGTCGGTGCTGCCGGCACCGGCGGCGGCACTGGCGCTGACGGCGTCGGGGAAGTTCAGGCCCGAGGTGACGAAGGCGCGGTAGACGCCGGTCTCGGCGAAGAACGCGTCGACGACGGCCCGCGAGGTCGCGTAACGGTCGGCGCCCTGGACGCGCTCGACCGTCGCCCCGGTGATCTTGCCGATCTGGGTGGCGACGGCGGGCGACACGGCGTTGACGCCACCGATGACGACCACGTTCCGCGGCTTGAGGGCGACGAGGCGGTCGGCCACCGACGACGGGAGGGCGTTCGGAGCCGTCAGCAGGAGCGGCGCCTCGATCAGCGCGGCGGCCGGAGCGGCGCTCAGCGCGTCGGGGAACTGCACGCCGTTCGCGATGATGACCGTGCCGGCACCGTCCGGGTAGGCCCGGCCGGCGATGTCGGCGGCCGTCGCGAAACGGTCGGCGCCCTGGTAGCGGTCGAGGGCGGGGGCCGCCGCCGCGGAGGCGTCGGACCCGGTGAAGGAACCGGTGGCGGGTTCGGCGGTCGCCGCGGTGACGCCTGCCAGGCTCAGGGCGACGAGGCCGCCCACGGCGGCGGTGACGCCGAGGACTCGGGACATGGAAGGGTTCACGGGGGTCCTGTCAGATCGGGCTGAGGTTCTGCTGTGAGGCTAGGAGCCCGATCGTCCGCCCGGCAGCCCCCGTCCGGGCAGCCCCCGTCCTGGTGATCCCCGTCCGGGGGGTGCCCTCGCGACCCGGTCAGCGGGGCGCCGCGGCTCCCTCGCCGACCCCGGTGACGGCGGCCGAGAACCGGTCCACGAGTTCGCGCTTGAGGACCTTGCCGCTGGGGCCGAGCGGCAAGGCGTCGAGGACGTGGACCACGCGGGGGTACTTGTAGGCCGCGATCTCGTCGGCGACGAAGGCGACCAACTCGTCGGGGGTGGCCGTGGCCCCGTCACGGAGGACGACGGCCGCCTCGATCTCCTGCCCGTGGAGTTCGTGCGCCACGCCGAAGACGGCCGCCATCGTGACGTCGGGGTGCTGCGCGAGGACCTCCTCGACCTGCCGCGGGTACACGTTGTAGCCGTTGCGGATGATCATGTCCTTCGTGCGGTCGACGATCGTCAGGTAGCCGTCGTCGTCCTTCGTGCCGAGGTCGCCCGTGCGGAACCAGCCGTCGACGATCGCCTTCGCGGTGTCCTCGGGCCGGTCGAGGTAGCCGTTCATGAGGTTGTGCCCACGGATGACGAGTTCGCCGATCTCGCCGTGCGGCAGCAGCACGATCGAGTCCTCGACGTGCTGGTCGGCGATCTCGACGTCGACGCCCCAGATCGGCGTGCCGATGGTGCCGGGCCGCGGTGGCACCCCGACGTGGTTGAAGGTGGCGACGGGCGAGGTCTCGGTCAGCCCGTAGCCCTCGTGGATCGGGGCGTCGTACACCTGCTGGAACTTCTCGAGCACCGCGAGCGGCAGCGACGCCCCGCCCGAGACGGCGTAGCGCAGCGGTGGGCGCGCCTCGCTGCGGGTGGCCGCGGCGATCAGGGCCATGTACATCGTGGGCACGCCCATGAACACCTCGCAGCCGTGCTCGACCATCGCGGCGAGCGCGGCGTCGCCGTCGAACTTCGGCAGCATGACGATCGTCGCGCCGACCCGGAACCCGGTGTTCATCGTGCAGGTCTGTCCGAAGGTGTGGAACAGCGGCAGGGCCCCGAGCAGCACGTCGCCGCGATGCATGTCGAACGTCGTCATCAGGTTGGTGTTGACCTGCTCGATCAGGGCGAGGTGAGACCCTTCGGCCCCCTTGGGCTGGCCCGTGGTGCCGCTCGTGTAGAGGATCGTGGCGGTGTCGAACGGGTCGCGGGGCACGTAGGTGTCGAGGGGTGCGGCGGCCGCGGCGAGGTCCTCGAGGCGGTCGGGCCCGTCGTCCTCCTGGCCGGCAGGAGGCGCGAGCACGGTCAGGACGTCGACCCCCGCGAGCTGCGCTCCCGCGCCTCCTTCACCGAGCAGCGGTGCGGCGCAGACGAGCAGGCGGGAGCCGCTGTCGCGCAGCACGTACTCGATCTCGTGTCGCTTGAGGAGGGCGTGGACCGGCACGGCGACCGCGCCGAGCGCGAGCGTCGCGTAGTAGACGCGGGGGAAGTCCGCGACGTTCGGGACGAGCATGGCGACCCGGTCCCCGGGGCCGACGCCCCGGGCGCGGAGGGCCCCGGCGTAGGCCAGGGTCTGCTGCCAGAGCTCGGCGTAGGTGGTCGAGGTGGGCCCGACGATGACGGCGACGTCGTCGGGGTACCGGCCGGCCGACTCGGCGAGGATGGCCGCGACCGACGCGGTGGCGTGGCCTCGGGGGCTGGGTGCTGATGACATGGTGTCTCTCCGTCTCCGTTGACGTGCGGTCTGCCGCGATCCTACGACGCGCCACCCGTCGCCCGGTCCGGCCCCGGGCGGCTTACGATGGAGGGCTCATGATCCCCACCATCACGTATCCCGCCGAGCTGCCGGTCAGCCAGAGGCGCGACGACATCGCCGCGGCGATCCGTGACAACCAGGTCGTCATCGTCGCGGGCGCCACCGGTTCGGGCAAGACGACCCAGCTGCCCAAGATCTGCCTCGAGCTCGGCCGGACCAAGATCGGCCACACCCAGCCGCGCCGCATCGCGGCCCGCACCATCAGCGAGCGCATCGCCGAAGAACTCGGCGACGAGGTCGGCGGCGTGGTCGGCTACCAGGTGCGGTTCACCGACAAGGTCGGTGCCGACACGCAGATCAAGCTGATGACCGACGGCATCCTGCTGAACGAGATCCACTTCGACCGCGAGCTCGAGCGCTACGACACGATCATCATCGACGAGGCCCACGAGCGCAGCCTGACCATCGACTTCCTGCTCGGGTACCTCAAGCAGCTGTTGCCCCGCCGCCCCGACCTCAAGCTCATCATCACGAGCGCCACGATCGATCCCGAGTCGTTCTCGAAGCACTTCGGCGACGCGCCCATCGTCGAGGTCTCGGGTCGCACCTACCCGGTCGAGGTCCGCTACCGACCGCTCGTGGCCGACGACACCACGAGCGACGACGACGGCGACCTCGACGACGACGACCGCCCCGCGGGTCGCCAGGGCGACCGTCAGGAGGCGCGGGCCGGCGACCGCAGGCAGCGCGCCGACGACAAGGACTACCTGCAGGGCATCAACGAGGCCCTCGACGAGCTCGCCCGCGAGTCGAGCGGCGACGTCCTCGTCTTCCTCAGCGGAGAGAACGAGATCCGTGACGCCGAGGAGAGCATCCGCGGCCGCAACCTGCCGTTCACCGAGGTGCTGCCGCTGTACGGCCGGTTGAGCGCCGCCGACCAGCACCGGGTCTTCCAGCCCAGCACGACCGCGGGCACCCGGCGCCGCATCGTCCTCGCGACCAACGTCGCCGAGACCAGCCTCACCGTGCCCGGCATCAAGTACGTGATCGACGCCGGCACGGCCCGCATCAGCCGCTACTCGACCCGGGCCAAGGTGCAGCGCCTGCCGATCGAGGCCATCTCGCAGGCGAGCGCCAACCAGCGGTCGGGCCGCTCCGGTCGCACGAGCAGCGGCATCGCGATCCGCCTCTACAGCGAGACCGACTTCGAGAAGCGTCCCGAGTTCACCGAGCCCGAGATCCTGAGGACCAACCTCGCCGCGGTCATCCTGCAGATGATCTCCCTGAACCTCGGCGACATCGCCGCCTTCCCCTTCCTCCAGCCGCCCGACTCGCGCGGCATCAAGGACGGACTCGACCTGCTGCGCGAGCTCGGCGCCGTCACCCAGGGCGGCCAGATCACCCGGGTCGGCAAGCAGCTCACGCGACTGCCGATCGATCCGCGCCTCGCCCGCATGGTGGTCGAGTCCAAGACGCAGGGCACGACGCGCGAGGTGCTCGCCATCGTCTCGGCCCTGAGCATCCAGGACCCCCGCGAGCGGCCCCTCGAGCGGCGTGCCCAGGCCGACGAGAAGCACTCGCGCTTCCGCGACCCCAAGGGCGACTTCCTCACGCTGCTCAACCTGTTCGAGTACCTCGAGGACAAGCAGAAGGAGCTCAGCGGCAACGCCTTCAAGCGTCTGTGCCGCGACGAGTTCCTCAACTACCTGCGCATCCGCGAGTGGCAGGACGTCTACCGCCAGCTCAGCCGCGCGGCCAGGCCCCTCGGGCTGCACATCGGCGAGCGCAGCGCGAACCCCGACGGCGTCCACCGCAGCCTGCTGGCCGGCCTGCTCAGCCAGATCGGCCTGTTCGACCCGCAGAAGAAGGACTTCGTCGGCGCGCGCCAGACGAGGTTCCTGATCTTCCCGGGCAGCAGCCTCGCGAAGAAGCCGCCGGCGGCCGTGATGACCGCCGAACTCGTCGAGACCAGTCGCCTGTTCGCCCGCGTCGCCGGCTCGATCGACCCGGCGTGGGCCGAACCGCTGGCGCCCGACCTGGTCAAGCGCAGCTACGGCGAACCCCACTGGGAGAAGAAGCAGGGCGCCGTCGTCGCCTACGAGCGCGTCACGCTCTACGGGGTGCCGATCGTCGAGCGACGACGCATCCAGTTCTCGCGCATCGACCCGGCCTACGCCCGCGAGCTGTTCATCCGGCACGCGCTGGTCGAGGGCGACTGGGAGGGGCACCAGGCCTTCGAGCAGAAGAACCGGCAGCTCATCCGCGAGCTGACCGAGGTCGAAGAGAGGACGCGTCGCCGCGACATCCTGGTCGACGGCGACGCCGCGTTCGAGTTCTTCCAGCGGCGCATCCCGGCCGACGTCGCGAGCATGCGCGACTTCGAGGGCTGGTGGCGCAAGGCCAAGGTCGACACGCCCGACCTGCTCACCATGACCGCCGCCGACCTGCTCGGGGACGACGAACCCGACGTCGACGAACAGGGTTTCCCGAGCACGTGGCAGCAGGGCGATCAGACGTTGACCCTGCGCTACAAGTTCGAGCCGGGGGCCGACGACGACGGCGTGACCGTGATCGTTCCGCTGCCGCTGCTGCCGCGCCTCCGTCCGGTCGGCTTCGACTGGCAGGTGCCGGGGTTGCGCGACGAGCTCGTCACGTCGCTCATCAAGTCGCTGCCGAAGCAGATCCGCAAGAACGTGGTGCCCGCCGCCGACTGGGCGTCGAAGATCACGGACGAGCTGCCCGACGCACCTCCGGCCGACGTCGACGAGCCGTTCACGGCGACCGTGGCCGCGGCGATCAAGAAGCTCACCTACACGCCCGTCTCGACCGACGACTTCGACCTGCACCGCGTGCCCGCGCACCTGCGGGTCACGTACGCCGTGGTCGACGAGCGGGGCCGCACGGTCGGGGCCGACAAAGATCTCGACGCGCTCCAGCACCGGCTGCGCGACGCCACGCGCGACAGCGTCGCGCGCGTCACGCAGGGCGGCGGGCGCGACGAGCGCGGCCGGGGCCGGGGTCGCGGACGAGGAGGCGCGGGGGGCGACGCCACGCCCGTCACGCCTCGCCCCACGAGCTCGATCGAGCGCGAGGGCCTGACGTCGTGGGACTTCGACGAGCTCCCCGCGGTCGTCGACACCCGCCACGGCGACACCGTGATCCGGGCCTACCCGGCGTTGGTCGACCACGGCGACTCGGTCTCGATCACGTTGATGGCGACGCCCGCCGACCAGGCCCTCGCGACGCCGAAGGGCGTGCGGCGCCTGCTGATGCTCGCGACCCCGTCGCCCGTGGCCTACGTGCAGCAGCACCTGACCAGCGCCGAGAAGCTCATCCTCGCGACGAGCCCGTACCAGAACACGTCGGCGCTCTTCGCGGACTGCCTCGTGGCCGTCGTCGACGACGTGCTGTTCCGCGTCAAGCCCGACGGCATGATCATGACGAAGAAGGAGTTCCTCTCGACCCGCGACCGGGTCTCGGGGGCCGTGATGGACCAGATGTTCCAGACCGTCTCGCTCGTCGCCCGTACGCTGACCGCCGCCCGCGACGCCGACAAGGCCCTGAAGGGTGCGACCTCGATGACCCTGCTCGCGGCGCTGACCGACATGCGGCAGCAGCGGGATCGCCTGATCCGTCCGGGCTTCGTGTCGCAGACCGGGCTCCAGCAGCTCCAGCGCGTGCCGGTGTACCTCGTGGGCATCACGAAGCGCACGGCGAAACTGCTCGAGAACCCCGGGCGGGACCGCGTCTGGCTCAGCGAGGTGCAGCAGGCGACCGAGCGGTACGAGGCCGCGGGCGGGACGTTCCCGCCCGCCGACACCGCGCCTCCTGCGCTCGTCCGCGCCCGGTGGATGATCGAGGAGTTCCGCCTCAGCCTGTTCGCACAAGACCTGCGGCCGAGCGAGAGCGTCTCGCTGCAACGCATCGTCAAGGTGCTCGCCTCCGCCTGAGCGCCTGCCGCCACTAGCCTGAACGCATGCGCGCGACGGTGAAGGACGTGGCGGCACTCGCCGGGGTGTCGCCGAAGACCGTCTCCAACGTGATCAACGGCGTCGTCTTCGTCCGGCCCGACACCCGCACCCGGGTCGAGAGCGCACTGGCCGAACTCGACTACGTGCCGAACCTCAGCGCGCGTGGCCTGCGCACCGGGCGCACCGGGTCGATCGCCCTGGCGTTCCCCGACCTGAGCACCCCGTACAGCGCCGAGATGACGCACTGGTTCGTCGAGCAGGCGCACGAGCGCGGCTGGTCGATCCAGCTCGAACAGACCGGCTCTCGGCCCGAACGCGAGGGCGAGCTGCTCTCGCGCGGCAAGGAACACCTCGTCGACGGCCTCGTCCTCAACCCGATCACGCTCGACGCCAGCGCCCTGTCGTCCGCCGGCAGCGGCTCCGGCACCGGCACCGGGGCCACCGACTCGCTGCCGCCCGTCGTCGTCATCGGCGAGGTCGAGCAGACCCTCGTCGACCAGGTGCGGGTCGACAGCGTCGCCGCGGCCCGCGACATGACGGCCCACCTGATCGCCGCCGGACACCGCCGCATCGCGACCCTCGGCGACTCGGCCGGCGAGTTCGACACGGCCACGGCCCGCGCCCGCACCCGCGGCTTCGAGCAGGCCATGGCCGAGGCCGGCCTGCCCCTCGACCACGCGCTGCAGTACTCGTGCCCGGAGTGGACCTCGGCCGACGCCTTCTCGGTCGTCCGGGCGGCCGTCGAGCGCGGCGACCGGCCCGACGCGATCTTCTGCTTCACCGACTCGCTCGCCATCGGCGCCGTCAGCGCGCTGACGTCGGCGGGCCTGCGGGTGCCCGACGACGTCGCGGTCGCCGGTTTCGACGACATCGTCGACGGGAGGTTCTCCGTGCCGCCGCTGACGACCGTCACCTTCGACAAGCGCCTCTTCGTCGACCGCACCCTCGAACTGCTCGCGGCCCGCATCGCCGACCGGCAGGGCGCGGCCGAACTCGTGATCGTCCCCCACGAGATCGTCGTGCGCGCCAGCACCCGCGGCCGCGCCTGACACCACGAGAGGGGCACGACGCCGGAAGAAAGCCTGGCGCTGTGGCCCTGTGCTGGCGGTGTGCCGGAAACCTCTTGCGCATCCGTTACAACGATGGAATAGTCGCTCTCGTCACGCATCACGAAGGAGTGAAGATGACCGAGAACCATCGGACGACCCCGGCACCGCGACCGGGCACCACCTCCGGCACCGCCACCCCCCGCGGCCTCAGCCGCCGCAGCATGTTGCTCGGCTCCGCCGCCCTCGTCGGCGGGGCGTTCGTCGCCACGGGCCTCTCGGGCTGTGCGCCCGGGGCGGTCACCGGCTCGGGCACGGACGTCGCGCAGCTGAAGTTCTGGCACCTGCTCAGCGGCGGTGACGGCATCAAGATGTCGGCGCTGATCGACCAGGCCAACGAGCAGAACCCGGGGTTCCACGCGACGCAGACCGTGCTCGCCTGGGGCACGCCGTACTACACGAAGCTCGCCATGGCCTCGGCCGGCGGTCGCGCGCCGGACGTCGCGATCATGCACGCCTCGCGCGTGCCCGGCTACGCCCCCGGCGGCCTGCTCGACCCGTGGGACGTCGAGAAGCTCGCGTCGTACGGCGTCCGCGAACAGGACTTCGCCGAGGCCGTGTGGAAGAAGGGCTTCAACGGCGGCGACCTCTACTCGGTCGCGCTCGACTCGCACCCGTTCATCCTGCTGTACAACACCGACATCGCCGCCCAGGCGGGTGCCCTCGGCCCCGACGGCAAGCTCGTCGAGATCACCAGCCCCGAGCAGTTCCTCGAGGTCGCGAACGCCATGCAGCAGGTGACCGGCAAGCACGGCGCCTCGTGGGGCTACCTCAACGACGGCGCCCAGCTGTGGCGCATGTTCTACACGTTCTACAAGCAGCAGGGCGCCGACATGGTGCTGAAGGAGGGCGGCACGGTCGAGTACGACGAGCAGGCCGCCGTCACCGCGCTCCAGTTCATGCAGCAGCTCACCGACGGCACGGCGATGGCCACGGCCAGCGACATCCAGTCGGGCATCGCCGAGTTCGTCAGCGGCGAGAGCGGCATGCTCTTCACCGGCGTGTGGGAGGTCCCGAGCGCCGAGAACGCGGGCATCCCGTTCGACGGCAGCATCATCCCGACGCTCTTCGGCACGCCGGCCGTCTACGCCGACTCGCACGCGTTCGTGCTGCCGAGGCAGAGCGAGGTCGACGACGTCAAGCGGGAGGACGTCTACAAGATGGTCTCGACCATCCTGAAGGACTCCATCTCGTGGGCCGCGGCCGGGCACATCCCGGCCTACCTGCCGATCGTCGAGAGCCCCGAGTACGCCGAGCTGCGACCGCAGGCGAACTACGCCGAGGCGGCGGACTACCTGAACTACGACCCGCCCGCCTGGTTCACCGGCTCGGGCTCGGACTTCCAGACGTACTTCCTCGACTCGATCCAGTCCGTGATCCTCGCCAAGGACGACGCGGCCGACGGCATGCGCCGGTTCGTCGCGCGAGTCAACACACAGCTGTCGCGGCCGGCTCCGGTGTGACCGTCGTGCCCTCCCCCACGCCGACACGGCACCGCCGCCCCGTCCGCCCGACACCGCCCTCCTCCCCCTCCGCACGACCCGACCATCACGACGACGAAGGAGTCGATCTGTGACCTCCACCACGGTCAAGGCCCCCCGGGCCACCGCCGAGCGCACGCGGTCCGACGCCCGCGCGACCGACAGCAGCCGCGCCTCCCGCAAGCGGACCGGCCCCTCCGACAACCGCATCGGCTGGGGCTTCGCCGCTCCGTTCACCGTGCTCTTCGCGGTGTTCCTGGTCTGGCCGCTGCTCCACGGCTTCTACCTGAGCTTCACCGGCCAGAGCCTGACCGGCCAGGGCGGCGAGCTGATCGGCGTCGCCAACTACGCCGAGGCCTTCGCCGACGGCGACATGTGGCGTTCGATGCTCAACACGCTGTGGTTCACGGTGCTCAGCACGATCCCGCTCGTCGTCGTGGCGCTCGTGCTCGCCATCCTCGTCAACACCGGGCTGCCGGGTCAGTGGCTCTGGCGGCTGAGCTTCTTCCTGCCGTACCTGCTCGCCTCGACGGTCGTCTCGCTGTTCTGGATCCAGCTCTACAGCCCCACCCTCGGCCCGATCAACAACGTGCTCGGCACGCTGGGGCTGCCGCAACCCGCCTGGCTGCAGGACCCCGACACCGCCATGATCGCCGTGGTCGCGACCACCGTCTGGTGGACGGTCGGCTTCAACTTCCTGCTGTACCTCGCCGCCCTTCAGAACATCCCCGACCAGCAGTACGAGGCCGCGTCGCTCGACGGCGCCGGACGCTGGCGGTCGCTGCTGTCGATCACCATCCCGCAGCTCGGCCCGACCACCGGCCTGATCGTCATCCTCCAGGTGCTCGCCTCGCTGAAGGTCTTCGACCAGATCTACCAGATGACCACCGGCGGACCGGCGGGCAGCACCCGCTCGGCCGTGCAGTACATCTTCGACACCGGCTTCACCGGCTACCGCTTCGGCTACTCGTCGGCGATCTCGTACATCTTCTTCGCGGTCATCGTCGTCATCTCGATCGCGCAGTTCAGCATCACGGCCCGCAACCGCAAGGGAGCCCAGAAATGACCGCGCCCGCCCTCGCCCCCACGTCCGACCTGCGGGCCCCCACCGCCGGCCGGGGCCGGAAGGGCCACAAGCCCGGCCAGAAGCCGTTCGGCCCCATGGCCGTGATCAGCGTGGCCATCCTGGTCGTGCTCGCCGTCCTCTGGCTGCTGCCGTTCCTGTGGTCGCTCGCCACCTCGTTCAAGAGCGAGACCGACGCCGCGGCGACGCCGCAGACCTGGATCCCGGCCGGCGGCTTCACGCTGGACGCCTACCGCGGGGTGCTCGAACAGGGCAACATCCCGGTGTGGCTGTTCAACAGCCTGTTCACCTCGATCGTCATCACGCTGATCGTCGTGGCCACCTCGGCCCTCGTCGCCTACGCCTTCTCGCGCCTCGACTTCCGCGGCAAGAAGTGGCTGTACGTCGCGACGATCGCGTCGATCATCATCCCGCCGCAGGTGCTGATCGTGCCGCTGTTCTACCAGATGCTCGCCTTCGACATGGTCGACACGTACTGGGGCATCATCCTGCCGCAGGCGATCGCCCCGGCGATGGTGTTCGTGCTGAAGAAGTTCTTCGACCAGGTGCCGATCGAGCTCGAGGACGCCGCCCGCGTCGACGGCGCGGGGCGCATCCGGGTCTTCTTCACGATCCTGCTGCCGCTGTCGCGCCCCATCCTCGGCGCGGTGTCGATCTTCGTGTTCATCGGCGCCTGGAACAACTTCCTGTGGCCGTTCATCGTCACGAACGACGCGTCGCTGCTCACCCTGCCGGTCGGCCTGCAGACCATCGAGAGCGCCTACGGCATCCAGTACGCGCAGAACATGGCCGCCGCGGTCCTCGCCGCCCTGCCGCTCATCCTCGTGTTCCTGTTCTTCCAGCGGCAGATCATCAAGGGCATCTCGACCACTGGGTTCGGAGGTCAGTGATCCGACCGCCCGGACGCGACCGCCCTGCCGCACCGCGCCTCCTCGTCCCCACCGCACGCACGCCGATCCCCTCACCTAGGAGACCCATGTCCACCGCCCGCATCACCGTCGACCGCGAGTTCACCATCGGCCCGGTCCCCCGCCGCCTGTTCGGCTCGTTCGTCGAGCACATGGGCCGCTGCGTCTACACCGGCATCTACGAACCCGGTCACCCCACCGCCGACGAGAACGGCTTCCGCCAGGACGTCCTCGACCTCACCAAGGAGCTCGGCGCCACCGTCATCCGCTACCCCGGCGGCAACTTCGTCTCGGGGTACAACTGGGAGGACGGCGTCGGCCCGGTCGACCAGCGCCCCCGTCGCCTCGACGGCGCCTGGCACACCGTCGAGACCAACGCGTTCGGCCTGCACGAGTTCGTCGCGTGGTCGAAGCTGGCCGGCACCGAGGTGATGGAGGCCGTCAACCTCGGCACCCGGGGCGTCGACGCCGCCCGGGAACTCGTCGAGTACGCCAACCACCCCGGCGGCACCGCGCTGAGCGACCGCCGCATCGCCAACGGCGCCAAGGACCCCTTCGACATCAAGCTCTGGTGCCTCGGCAACGAGCTCGACGGCCCGTGGCAGATCGGCCACAAGACGGCCACCGAGTACGGCCGCCTCGCCCAGGAGGCCGCCAAGGCCATGAAGTTCGTCGACGACTCGATCGAGCTGGTCGCCGTCGGCAGCTCGGGCCGCGGCATGCCCACCTTCGGCACCTGGGAGCACGAGGTCCTGACGCACGCCTACGACGAGGTCGACTACGTGTCGATGCACGCCTACTACCAGGAGCACGACGGCGACGCGAAGAGCTTCCTCGCGACGGCCGTCGACATGGACGCGTTCATCGAGGAGGTCGTGTCGACGATCGACGGCGTCAAGGCCGCCGGAAAGCACACGAAGCAGGTCGACATCTCGTTCGACGAGTGGAACGTCTGGTACCAGACGGGCCTCGACTCGGACGACCAGCCGCACAACGTGTCGAAGGGCTGGCGCGAGCACCCCCGGCTGATCGAGGACCAGTACAACGTCACCGACGCGGTCGTGGTCGGCACCTTCCTCAACTCGCTGCTGCGTCACGGCGACCGGGTCAAGATCGCCAACCAGGCGCAGCTCGTCAACGTCATCGCGCCCATCCGCAGCGAGGCCGGCGGGCCCGCGTGGCGTCAGTCGATCTTCTGGCCGTTCGCCCGCATGGCCGCGCTCGCCACCGGGCAGATCCTGCGCACCCTCGTCACGAGCGACAAGGTCGACACCGAGAAGTACGGCGACGCCGACCTGGTCGACGTCAGCGCCACCTACGACGAGGAGGCCGGCACGGTCGCGTTCTTCCTCGCCAACCGCGGTCTCGACGAGGCGGCCGACGTCGAGGTCGCCCTGCGCGGCTTCAGCGGCGGACGCGTCACCCGTGCCGAGGTCCTGGCCGTCCCCGAGGGCGGCGACCGCTTCTCGTCCAACACCGAGGGCGCGCAGGACACCGTGGGCCTCGTGCCGCTGACCGGCGTCACGGTCGACGGCGGCACCGCGCGCCTCCGCCTGCCCGCCCTCTCGTGGGCGGTCGTCGAGCTCGAGGTCGGCAAGGCCTGACCCACGGCACGACCGCAGGAGGCGCGGTGCCGGTCACGACCGGCACCGCGCCTCCTGCGTCCGGTCGCGTCGACGCCCCGGATCAGCCGCGGGGCTTGAAGAGGCGGGCGATGCTGTCGCGCACCGACTCCTCGATGGTGTCGGTGAAGCCGTTCGAGAAGCCCAGGGCGTCGGCAGGGGCCGACGCGGCCGTCATCGACTCGACGACGCGCTGACCGTGATGGGCACGCGCCTCGCGCACCGAGCCGAAGCCGAGGCCGAGGTCGACGGCCGCCTGGGCGAGGAGCGCCTCACGGGCGTCGTCGGTGCTGGTCTGTGCCTCGGCGAGCGCGAGCACGGACAGGTCGTCCACGCCGTCGTCCACCCATCGGGCCGCACGCCCCGGCAGCACGCCGGAGGGCAACAGGCCGAGACGGCGCTGTGCCTCGCTGTCGCGGATCTCGGCGCGGGCGACGGACGGGCCACGGGGAGTCGGGTCGGGGTTCACGACGATCACGATACCGGTGGGCATCCCGGAGCGGCTGCCCCGCCTTCGGGTCGCGCTCAGCTGAACAGGCGCGTCGGGGTCGTGACGTCGAGCTCGTCGGCGCGCAGGTCGCCGACCGTCAGTTCGTCGCGCGCGTCGCCGTCGTCGAGGGTCTGCTCGATGCGCCCCTTCTCGGCGATGCTCGAGCGGATCAGCGGCAGGCCGCGCTGGATCGCGTGGCGGATGCGCTCCTGCAGCAGAGGGGCCGTGACCGCGTACTTCTCCGCGCCTCCGGTCGCCGTGAAGTCGGTCGTGTGCGCGTAGACGCCCAGCGGCAGGGTGAGGGCCTGGAAGAACCCGAACAGCGGTCGCAACGCGTGCTCGATGATCAGCGCGTGGCGCTCGCTCCCCCCCGTCGCGGCGAGCAGCACGGGCACGTCCACGAGCGCGTACTGCTCGACGAAGTCGAACAGGTGCTTGAACAGCCCGGTGAAGGAGGCGCGGTAGACGGGCGAGGCGACGATCAGCAGGTCGGCGGTCTCGATGGCCACCAGCTCGCGCTCGACCCGCTCGTCGAGCTGGTCCCGGGTGAGCGCGCCGGCGAACAGGGGGCCGAGTTCGCTGACCCGGATGACGTGCGCCTCGATCGGCAGGACGTCGCCCAGCGCCGTCACGATCTCGTGCACGAGGGCGTCGGTCTTCGACGGCGTGCTGAGGGTGCCGGACACCGCGACGACCCGCAGGGGACGGGTCGGACGCGGGGACGAAGGGGTCGGAGGCAGCGAGGAAGTCATCCCCTCCATGCTGCGCCCGAGGCCGACGTAACAGAGGGTGTGTGACGGATCGTGACGTGCGACAGTGTTCCGGTGACACATCAACCACTGCAGGAGGGGTTCGATCCGGCCGCCCACGGCTTCGACCCCGCACGACCCGATTCCGACCTCGCCGCCTCGTTCGGGCTGGCCGCCGACGTCTACGAGAGGGGTCGCCCGTCGTACCCCCTCGACGCCGTCGACTGGCTGCTGCCCGAGGGCGCCTGTCACGTGGTCGACCTGGGGGCGGGCACGGGCAAGCTCACCCGTCTGCTGCTCGACCGTGCCCCGTCGGTCACGGCGGTCGAGCCCTCGCCGGGCATGCGCGCGACCCTCGAGCAGGTCGTCCCCGGGGCGACGTCGGTCGCCGGGTCGGCCGAGGACATCCCCCTCGGCGACGACACGGTGGACGCCGTCCTCGTCGCGCAGGCCTGGCACTGGGTCGACCCCGACCGCGCCGTGCCCGAGATCGCCCGCGTCCTGCGTCCCGGCGGCACCCTCGGCCTCGTCTGGAACATCCGCGACGAGTCCGTGCCGTGGCTGGCGGAGCTCAGCCGGGTGATGCGCCAACCCCGCGAGCGCGACATGGGGTCGGACGCCCCCGTCGTCGGTGCCCCGTTCGGCACCGTCGAGCGGTACGACGTCCCCTGGGTGCACGAGCTGGGTCGCGACGAGTTCCTCGCCATGATCGCGTCGCGCAGCTACGTCATCACGCTCTCGCCCGACGACCGCGCGGCCCTGCTGCGCGACGTCGAGCGGCTGCTCGACACGCACCCGGACACCCGCGGCGCCGACCTGATCCGACTGCCCTACGTGGCGCGGTGCTCGCGGGCCGTCCTGCCCGCCTGAGTCGCGCCTCCTCGGCACCCACCCTGCGAGCCCGCCTCGTCGTCCCCGGACGCGGGCGGGCCTGCAGGGCACGGGCAGCACGCACGAATAGGGTCGGGTCATGGACCAGGAGGCGCGGCTCGTCACGGTCGACCACGCCTGGTCGGGCCTGTGGTCCGGTCGCAGCCTGTTGCGCCTCGACGCCCACGGCGTGGTCTTCGCCGGATCGGCCGATGCGCACGACGCCGACACCCTGGCCGGCGCCGAGCTGCCCCACGTGCCGGGCACCGTGCTGGCCCCCTTCACCGACTCGCACGTCCACCTCGGCCTGATCGACGCCACGCAGCTGCCCGTCGGCGGCATCTCGCGGGTCGTCGACCTCGGGTGGGACCCGACGGTCGCCTCCGGCTGGCTCGGCCGGTCGGGTCGCGACGGCTGGCCCGAGGTGGCGATCGCCGGCGGGTTGATCACGGCGCCGGGCGGGTACCCGAGCCGGGCGGGCTGGGCGCCGCCCCGCGCCTCCCTCGCGGTGGGCGGCCTCCGCGCCT
>NZ_JACYNS010000033.1:0-24695 GCF_014839405.1 Frigoribacterium sp. CFBP 13605
CCCGCCCCGCGACGCCCGGGTGCCCCGGGCGCGACCCCTCCCCGCCGCCTGGCACTGCTCGGGGTGCTCGTGCCGGCCGCCGTGCTCGCCGCCTGGGTGCTCGCCACCACCGTCGGCGGAGTGCCCTCGTACCGCCTGCCGTCCCCTGCGGACGTGGCGCGGGCAGGAGTCGACCTCGCCGCCACGGGTCAGCTCGGCCTCTACGTCGCCATCTCGGTGCAGCGGGTGCTGATCGGGTTCGTGGTCGGGTCCGTGATCGGGCTGGTCGTCGGCGCCGTCGTCGGGTTGTCGCGGGTGGGCGAGGCGTTGCTCGCGCCGTCGATCGCGGCCGTGCGGGCCGTGCCGTCGCTGGCCTGGGTGCCGTTGCTGATCCTGTACCTCGGCATCGGCGAGGACTCGAAGGTGACGTTGATCGCGATCGGTGCGGCGTTCCCCGTCTTCACCACGGTCGCGGGGTCGCTGCGGCACGTCGACCCGCAGCTCGTCGAGGCCGGACGCGCCTACGGCCTGCGGCGGGTGTCGCTCTTCACCCGGGTGCAGCTGCCGGCCGTGCTGCCCTCGCTCGTGTCGGGGCTGCGGCTCGCGCTGGCGCAGGCGTGGCTGTTCTTGGTCGCGGCCGAGCTGATCGCGTCGTCGATGGGCCTCGGCTTCCTGCTGACCGAGTCGCAGTCGAACGGACGCGTCGACCGGATCTTCCTCGCCATCGTCCTGCTGGCGCTGCTCGGGACGCTGAGCGACACCGTGCTGAACGTCGTGCAGCGCGTGGCGCTGCGGCGCTGGCGGTAGGCCGCGGGCCGCAGGCCGCAGGCGGCGGGCGGTCTGCCGCGCCGTCCGCGTATGACGCCAAGCGGTGGTCACTGCGCCAGGACTAAGCCTGGCGCGGTGACCACTTCCTGGCGTCGTGGCCCGCCCCACCCCGCCACGAGGTACACACGCCGCCACGACATCGCGTGGCGGCGTGTGTACCTCGTGGCGGGATGCAAGCCGAGCACCTGCCGTCCGCACGCCGCGCGCGCTGCCCGGCCAGCGCCTCCTACCTTCGCCCCGTCCGCACGCCGCGCATCCTGCCCGCCCCGCGCCTCCTGCGCTCCGCTCCTTGCCGCCCTGTAGGCGGACCTACCCGGGGAGGCTGTGCCGACCACCGCAAGCTGTGCTGAATGCCGCCCGCGGGTCGCGGCCCGCGGGCTCTGCTGCCCGCCGCGAGCTGTGCCGCCGGCCGCCCGCCGCCCGCCGCCGCTGGCCGCTGACCGGTGGCCGCATGTTGCCCTTACGCCGCGACCCGCCGCCGCTCCCGCCCGCGCATCACCACGACGACCGCCACCATCGCCGCGAGCGCCAGCCCCACGATCACCGGGGCTCCGACGTCGACGGCGCTCTCGAGCCCTCCGCGGGTCGCCTGCGCCCCGAGCCACAGGGCGGTCGCCCCCTGCACCAGGTAGGCGACGAGGTACACGGCCGACAGCGTCCCTGCCCGGTGGTGCTCCGGAGCGAATCGCGACACGATCCCCAGCCCCGACGCGAAGAAGAGGCTGTAGCCGACGCCCGACAGCACGCAGAACGCCAAGAACAGGCCCAACGACTGCTGTGCAGCGGCCAGCACCAGTGCCGTGAAGCTGAGCGCCGTCGCCCCCGCCGCCACGACGACGGCGACGACCACCGGGACGCGTCGTGACGCCAGCGCCACGACCGCGATGACCACCATCGACAGGGCGATCACCGCGCCGGTCACGAACGCGTTGTCGCTGCCGATCAGTGTCACGCCGATCTCGGCACCGAGCGAGAGGACCACGGCCCCGAGAGCGTAGGAGGCGCTGACACAGACGGCCGCGGCGCCCACCGCCCCGAGGAGCGCGCGCGGCACGCTCGGCCACCGTGGCCTCCAGCGCCCGGCCAGCGCGTCCCGGTCCCGCGGCAGCCGCCAGACGAGGACGAGCACGCCCACCTCGACGATGAGCAGAACCCAGTACGTGAGGTGCAGCGGTTCGGGCGCGTACTGGACGAGCGCTCCGCCGAGCAGCGTCGCGAAGACGAGGCCCACGGCGGTGGAGGCGGTGCTGATGGCTCCGGTGCGCGCTGAATTGACGGGACCGGCGATGTCGATCATCGCGGCGGTGGCGGGGCTGAGCGACAGGCCGACGCCCAGGCCCATGAACGCTCGGCCGACCAGCACCCAACCGACGTCCGGCGCCAGCGCGAACAGCAGCACACCGACGATGGACGCACTCACGCCGAGCAGGATGCTCGCCCGCCGACCGATCGTGTCGCTGAGGCTGCCGAAGACGAGCAGCACGACGACGAGGACGAGCGGGTAGACGGCGAAGATCGCGGTCGTGACGAACGGCGTCAGCTGCCAGTCGGTCGCGTAGAGCGGGTAGACCGGCGTCGCGGCGCCGCTCGTCCACAAGGCGAGGGCGAGGACGGAGGCGCAGGTCCAGAACGCGCGCCGGTCCGGCCCGTCGGGACGGACGGAGGCAGCGAGGTCACGGGGCATGACGGCGACGCTAGCACCCTGGATACGAAAAGCCTATCGAGGTAGGGTGTCGGCATGGCTTCTCGTGGACCCCTGGACCCGCGCTGTGGCATCGCGCGCAGCCTCGACCTGCTCGGTGAGCGCTGGGCCCTGCTCGTGGTGCGGGAGGCACTGCTCGGGCACACCCGGTTCTCGCAGTTCCGGGCGCGGCTCGGCCTGTCGCCCGACGTGCTGACGGCCCGGCTCGAGTCGCTCGTCGCCGCCGGCGTGCTCGAGCGCTCGACCTACCGGGAGGACGGGGCCCGTGAGCGCGTCGAGTACCTGCTGACCGACGCCGGCCGCGACCTCTCCCCCGTGCTGGCCGCCCTCGCCGTCTGGGGCGACGAGCACGATCCTCACCCCGACGGCGCCGCACGGCGGTTCAGCGTCGCCGGGTCGGGTGAACCCGTGCGGGTCGCGTTCGTCACGGGCGACGGCCGCGAGGTCGAGCCCGCCGACGTCGAGATGGTGCTGAGCGCGAGCGACTAGGCCCCGCCTCCTCGGGCCTGCGGCCGTTGCCGCCGGCCCACCTGCCTGCCTTCGCCCGGCTGTCGGTCCACCCGCCAACCCCGCAGCCCCGCCTGCGAGCCCGCCTGCCCGCCACGAACTAAACACCCCGCCACAGAATCGAATGGCGGGGTGTTTATCTCGTGGCGTGGCGTGGTGACAGGAGTCCGGACTCTCAGCCCGTGCTGTCGACCGCGTCGGGCTTCGCCGGTCGCGGGAAGGCCGCTCGCATGTGGTCGCTCGTGAGGAGGTCACCGATGCCGATCATCAGCAGCGAGAAGACGATCTGTTCGACGACCATCCACCCGGGGTAGAGCCCGGGGATGGTCGCGATGATCAGCGTCACGATCGGGAAGATGCGGCTGAACAGGCGGAGGCGCGAGTAGGCCCAGTAGTAGCCGAGCTGGGCGCGCCAGGCGAAGACGTACAGCGAGGCGGTGATGAACAGGACGACCGTGGAGCGGAACCACACGGCCCACGGGACGTGTTCGCCTCGGCTGGTGAGGACGGCGGCGATGAAGATGGCGGTGAGCCCGACGACGGTCTCGCCGAACAGGAGCCACCGGATGCCGACGAAGCTACGGACCGTGCGCGGGTGCCGCTGCATGTCCTCGTGGATGACGTAGCCCGAGTGTCGACCCCCGGCCAGCCGGTCGAGCTGCAGCCGCTGCCACACCCGGTCGGCCGCGGCCGACAAGCCCAACCCCGAGGAGGCGCGGTGCCACAGCCCAGTGCCCGTCACCCTCGCACCCCGTCCGCTCGTCTCACGAACACCAATGGTGCCCTACTCCGCCCTCAGAACAGACCATCCTCTGCCTGCCCGGGCTGCAGCATGAAGCACCACGAACTCGACGACACCTGGACCTTCGAGCGGCCCGTCCATACCCTGACCGAGTAACGAGTGCCGTCCTCGCTCATGACAATGAGGCGCTCGCTCTCGCCATCGGGGGAAAGTTGGCGATTGGTACTGAACGCCTCGTCGTCAGCAAGCTCCGCCTCCAGTCCCTCGAAGTAGCCCTGTTCCTCCGGAACGGTCGAGTACTCGACAGTGGTCGAGCCCGTCCACTGGAATCGACCGTCCGAACACGACATCAGGACGCCGTCCGGCGGTTCGAGGATTCCGACTATCTGATCCTCAGGACCCATCGACGCGAAACGTCGCTGGACATCCATGATGTCCCGTCTCAGGGCCGGCAGGTCTACTCGATCGGTCTCTTCGTCCATGTAGAGCGTCCTTTTCGCGTTGTCATGCATTTCGGTGTTGCAGCCCGATAGGCCGATCAATCCAAAGACGAGGGCAGCTGCCACGCACACTCCGCGTCGCCTAGTCATGCTGTTCCTCATAGATCTCGTCCGTGAGCGCATCGCGCACCGGTGCATTGTCGTCACTCGATCGAGCGACGAGCGCATGGTTGTCGTCCAGCTTCCAGACCGGGGTGTAGCTTGCCCCGGTCTGCTCGAGTTCCACGTCATGCGGACTCTGGTAGTACCCACGCGAGTCGAAGTCGTCGGACCGGTTCGGGTTCCGCCCGCCCCAGACACCACCGGTTGACTGGGCCTCCATCAGGAAGTCCCAGTAGCTGTAGTCGGTGTAGGTCGTGCCCGCTCGCGGCTCCCACTCCGGCGGCATCCCGGCACCCGCGAGGGAGATCACCTTGTCGTACGTGGCCCCATGGACCTCGGCGGACGTGATGTTCGCCAACCCCCAACTGTGCCCGATGGCCACGTCGCGGTATCCGGGTTCCGTTCTGATCGGATCCACGGCCAGCCCCCGCTGGAAGTCGTACAGCGACTTGCTCGTCCCGCGCGCGAATTCGGGGTCGTTGGCCTGCGCGAAAGCCCCGACGAATTCGGCCGGGTTCTTGCTGCCTTCGGCGCCACCCGGGAAGACTCCGTCCTTGAAGACGAACGCCACGGACGTTCCATCCGGATCATTCGCCTCCAGCCACTTCGCCATCTGCTGCAGACTTCCGTTCTTCCCGTAGAACGAGTCCATGTTCGTCAGCGTCCCCGGCACGTAGGTCAGCACCGTCCTGGTCGATTCGTTCCAGTCCCCGATCATCTCGATGATGCGACTCTTCGACGGATCGAAGAGGTACAGCTGAACCGTCGGCGGCTCCGCCACCGCTCGCCCGAGGTACGCGCGTTCGCGCGCCAGTGCGGCCAGCAGCTCATCGTCGCCTTGCAGCCCCCGCCGCCCGATCGGCCCCACCATCTCGTCGATCTCGGCCATCCGCCGCTTCGCGTTGAACACGTTCGCCGCCACCCGTACCGACGGCGGCAGACCGTCGAGGGCCCCGATGATCGCCGGAGCCCCTCGCACCAGTGCCACCTGCACCGCGGTCAGCCCATCAGCGTTCCGCGCACCCTGCTGGCCGAGCTCGTCCCACCAGGCCCGCACCCGCTCGGGATCGGCCAGGAACGCCTCGTCGACCAGCTCGGGGTGCTGCTCGAGCAAGATCGTCAGCTCCGTGGCCGAGAGCCCTGCCAGCAGCGCCAACAATTCTTCGGACGACCCCGCGGCCAGGGCCTCCCCGGTGACCTGCGGCAGGGACCCCATCGCCTCGGGGCTCTGCAGCGCGGCGATGCACCGACGATCGGCCGCAGCCCGCTCTTCGACCAGGTCGGCCCACAAGCCCGCGACGACCTCGAGCTCGCGTTGCTCGTCGTCGATGCGACGCTGCAAGGTCGACCGTTCACCCGAGCGGTACTCGGACTCCACGACGATGCCGATCAGGTCGTCCCGCGCCGCGTCCTGCGCCTCACGCATGATCGTCTTCAAGGCGACCCCCGTCGAGAGGATGTTCTGCTCGGCCATCGCGCGCCGCGCCTCCAGGGTCTGCTGAGACCCCTGGATCAACGACACGTCGACCGCGTACGCCTCGAGCGCCGCCGCGTGGTGCTCGAGGCCCCGAGCCACAGCAGTCACCTCGGCGGACACGTCCGTCATGGACGCGACGAACTGCTCGCCCGAGCGTCCCCGCCAGCACTCGGCACCCCAGCTCGCCGCCTCGGCCAACCGGTAGGCCGCCACCTCGAGATCGTCGACCTCGGTCCGCCTCGTCGTCGCGAGCTGCCGGATGCCCTCGACCGACCCGACCCCCGGGCCGGCGTCGGCACTCATTTGGACCCCACCCCGGCCAGGTCGTCCACCGGCACGTCAGCGGCCAGGTCGTCCACCGACAAGCCGGCGGCGAGCCGCGACTCCACCTGCTCGAACTCGCGCACGAACGTCGTCGTGAAGTCGCCCACCGCCTGGATCGCCTCGACGGCCAACCCCGCCCGTCTCACCAGCTGCCCCGTCGCCTCGTCGAGGACCCCCGCCACGCTCGGTGAGCCGACGTCGGCCGCCGACCCGAGCGTCAGCGTCGCCGACACCTCGGCGTCGACGGCCGCCGTCGACACCCGCCACGCAACCGACGTCAGCGTCTTCTCGTCCACCACCAGGTCTGCCATGCACCCTCGCCCTCCATCATGCGACATTCACATATCGCTGCCGATGGGAGCCACCCTAGCAATGCAGAACGCCCGGTGTGGAAACGATCCACAACCGGGCGTTCAGTCCACAGGCGGGCCTGCGGGCGGTGCCGTTCCGTCGACGGGACGGGCACGGGAGAAGGACTACGGGCGCTTGCGCTTCTCGCGGACGCGCATGTTGACTGTGATGGGCGTCCCCTCGAAGCCGAAGATCTCGCGCAGGCGTCGCGTGATGAAGCGACGGTACTGCGGGTCGAGGAACCCGGTCGTGAAGAGCACGAAGGTCGGCGGGCGGTTCGCGGCCTGGGTCCCGAACAGGATGCGCGGCTGCTTGCCGGACCGCAGCGGGTGCGGGTGCTCGGCGACGAGCTCGGCGAGCAGGGCGTTGAACTTGCCGGTCGGGATGCGGGTGTCCCACGACTCGAGCGCGAGCTCGAGGGCGGGCACGAGCTTCTCGAGGTGACGACCCGTGCGGGCCGAGATGTTCACGCGCGGGGCCCACGACACGTGGTCGAGGTCCTGCTCGATCTCGCGCTCGAGGTAGCGGCGACGGTCGTCGTCCAGCAGGTCCCACTTGTTGAAGGCGAGCACGAGCGCGCGACCCGACTCGAGCACGAGGTCGATGATGCGCAGGTCCTGCGTCGAGATCTGCTCCGTTACGTCGATCACGACGACCGCGACCTCGGCCTTCTCGAGCGCGGCCGAGGTGCGCAGCGACGCGTAGAAGTCGGCGCCCTGCTGCAGGTGGACGCGCTTGCGGATGCCGGCGGTGTCGACGAAGGTCCACACGCGACCGGCGATCTCGACCTGCTCGTCGACGGGGTCACGGGTCGTGCCGGCGAGCTCGTTGACGACGACGCGCTCTTCGCCCGCGGCCTTGTTCAGCAGCGAGCTCTTGCCGACGTTCGGTCGACCGAGGATCGCGACGCGACGAGGGCCGCCGATCTCTTGCTTGGCCACGGTCGAGACCGCGGGCAGCTTGGTCATGCACAGGTCGAGCAGGTCGGCGACGTTGCGACCGTGCAGCGCCGACGCGGGGAAGGGCTCGCCCAGCCCCAGCGACCACAGTGACGCGGCTTCGAGGTCTTTCCGGGCGTCGTCGCTCTTGTTGGCGACGAGGATGACCGGCTTGTGCGAGGCACGGAGCATCCGCACGACGGCCTCGTCGGTGGCGGTCGCCCCGACGTTGACGTCGACGACGAACAGCACGGCGTCGGCCAGGTCGACCGCGATCTCGGCCTGCATCGCGACCGAGCGGTCGATGCCGATCGCGTCGGGCTCCCATCCGCCGGTGTCGACGAGCGTGAAGCGGCGTCCGCCCCATTCGGCCTTGTACGAGACGCGGTCGCGCGTGACGCCGGGCTTGTCCTCGACGACGGCCTCGCGCCTCCCGAGGATGCGGTTGACCATGGCGCTCTTGCCGACGTTCGGTCGGCCGACGATCGCCAGCACCGGCAGGGCCGGGGCGTAGGTGAGTGCGTCGGGGTCCCAGTCGGCCCCCTCGAGGACGTCGATGTCGCCCTCGTCGAGGTCGTAGTCGGTCAGGCCGGCGCGGAGGGCTCGGGCGCGCTGGTCGGCGTCCTCGTCGGGCATCGTCTGGATGCGGTCGACCATCTGCTCGTCGAGCTCGGGGTACTTGTCGTCGTCTGCCATGGGGCTTCCTTAAGAAATGGGGGTGCTCGCTCGCACGAGCTCGACCACGGCCTGCACGGTCTGGTCGAAGTCGAGTTGGGTGGAGTCGACGGTGGAGACGCCGGGTGCGGCGGTCATGAAGTCGACGACCTTGCTGTCGAGCCGGTCGCGGGTCGAGAGCTGCCGAGCTGTCTCTTCGGCACTCTGCCCGGTCACCTCGGCCGAACGCCTGGCCATTCTAGCGGCTTCGCTCGCGGTCAACAGGATTCTGACCTGGGCATCCGGTGCGACGACGGTCGTGATGTCGCGCCCCTCGGTGACGATGCCCGGCTTGTCGGTCGACGCGATGATGCGGCGGAACAGGTCGACCATGAAGCGGCGGACCTCGGGCAGCTTGGCCACGTGGCTGACGGCGGTCGTCACGCGTGGCGTGCGGATCTCGTCGGTGACGTCGCGACCACCGATCGTCACCGAGGAGGCGCGGGCCGGGTCGATCCCGATCGCGTAGTGGAACGTCGGCAGCGTCGCGATGACGGCCTCGGCGTCGTCGAGGTCGACGCCGCTGTCGAGCGCGTGCAAGGCGAAGGCCCGGTAGGCCGCCCCGGTGTCCTGGTAGTCGAAGCCGAGGGAAGCTGCGGAGGCGCGGCTGACGCTCGACTTGCCGCTTCCGGCCGGCCCGTCGACGGCCACGACCACGTGGCGGTGCACGGCCTCGGCGGTCTCGGCCCGCAACTCTTCGACGTGGGCCTCGCCGGCGGGACCTCCGACGCCGTGCTCACCCGGCGAGCGCTCGGGGTCGACGTCCGACGAGCCGACGGGGCTCGTGCCGCCCTGGTCGCCGCTCACGCGAACGCCCCCACGACGGTCCAACCCCGGGTCTCGAGTTCGGTGACGAGTCGGTCTTCTTGTTCGGGCACGATCGATACCTCCGCGAGTCCTACCTGTGCGCCCGGCGAGTGCTCGAGCCGCAGATCTTCCAGGTTGACGCCGATCTCACCGATCTCGGTGAGCAGGCGGGCCAGTTGCCCGGGAGTGTCGTCGACCATGACGATCACCGAGCTGAACTGGGTCTGTTGCCCGTGCTTGCCGGGCAGACGGGCGACGCCGACGTTGCCGGCGCCGATGCTCTCGGCGACGGCGCGGCGACTGCCCGGCGCGTCGGGTGCCTCGAGGGCCTCGACGACGCGGTCGAGGTCGGCGCGCAGGTCGCGCAACACGACGGCCACGCGGGAGGCGTTCGCCCCCAGGATCTGCGTCCAGAGCGCCGGGTCGCTGCTCGCGACCCGCGTGACGTCCCGGACGCCCTGACCGGCGAGGCCGAGCGAGGCGTCGGGTGCGTCGCGCAGACGCGTCGCCATGAGGGAGGCGACGACCTGCGGCGCGTGGCTGACGAGGGCGACGCCGGCGTCGTGTTCCTCCGGCGTCATCTCGATCGGGGTCGCTCCGAGGTCGAGCGCCAGGTCTTCGACGGCGGCCGCCCGACGGTACGTGATGTCGTCGTGCCCCGCGATGACCCAGGGGCGGCCGACGAAGAGGTCGGCGCGAGCCGAGACGGCTCCCCCGCGTTCGCGGCCGGCCATGGGATGCGAGCCGATGTACCGCGACACGTCGGCGCCGCGCGCACGCAACTCGGCGAGCGGGGCGACCTTGACCGATGCGACGTCGGTCACGAGCGCCTGGGGCCAGGCGTCGAGTTCGCGCGCGACGATGTCGCTGGTGACGTCGGGCGGCACGGCGACGACGACGAGCCCGGGGGCGTCGCCGTCGGCCGGGGGCCGCCCGGCGCCGTAGTCGACGGCGAGGCTGCGCGCCGCCGGTGACACGTCGTCGAGGATCACGTCGACCCCGTGCTGACGCAGACGCAGACCGATGCTGGCACCGAGCAGACCCGAACCGACGATGCGCACCTGGCCTGCCAGCCGGCGGCTGCCCGCCGTCAGCGCGCCGACCGTCGAAGGGTCGGCCGGCGGCGCGTCCGCGAGCGGCGCGTCAGACCCGAAGGCGTCGTCGGATGAGGAGGCGCGGTGCGCGTCGGTCACGACCGTCCGCCCCCTCGGGGACCACGTCCCCCGGCGTCGGGTCGGCCACGGTGCGGACGGTCGCCGCCACGGTCGTCACGACCACCGCGGTCGTCGCGCCCACCACGGTCGTCGCGGCCTCCGCGGTCGTCGCGCGGGCCACGGGCGGGTCCGCCACGCGAACCCCCGCGGTCGTCGCGTTGCTCACGGCCCTGGTAGCCGCCGCTGCGGGCCCCGTCGCGGCCTGCACGGTCGTCACGACCCTGGTAGCCACCGCGCGAGCCACCGCGGTCGTCACGACCCTGGTAGCCACCGCGGGAGTCTCCGCGGTCGTCACGCTGTTCTCGTCCCTGGTAGCCGCCACGCGACGCACCACGGTCGTCGCGACCCTGGTACCCACCGCGCGAACCACCGCGGTCGTCACGACCGGCACGATCGTCACGTCCGCCTCGGTCGTCGCGGCCCTGGTACCCGCCACGCGAGCGCCCACGGTCGTCGCGCGAATCGCGCCCACCCGTGTAGCCACCGGCACCGGCACGACGGTCGTCACGCGCGCCACGGTCGTCTTCGCCCCGCTCCGCTGCGCCGCGGTCGACCCATCCGCGGTTGGTCGCCTTGCCGCCGGCACGGATGCCCGAGGGGCGTCCGGTGCGCGGGTCGCGGTTGGCGTCGCGGTTCGGGTACCCCGCCGCGCGCTCTTCACCAGGGCTCAGCGGACGGTCTCCGCCACCTCGAGGCGCACGGTCGTCGCGCGAGACGAACCCGCCTCGCGAGCCGCGATCGTCGCGTGACACGAACCCACCGCGATCGTCACGACCGCGGCCGTCGTCGTTCCGCCCCTGGTACCCCGGTCGTGCTCCACTGCGGTCGTCACGTCCCTGGTACCCGCCACGGGCCGGACGCTCGTCGCGTCCGCGGCCGTCGTCGTTCCGCCCCTGGTAGCCGCCACGAGCCTCGCCGCGGCCGTCGTCGTTGCGGCCCTGGTAGCCACCACGAGATCCACCGCGGTCGTCACGTCCCTGGTACCCGCCGCGAGCGGGACGCTCGTCACTGCCGTGGTAACCGGTGCGAGCCGGTCGCCCCTCGCGTCCGCGACCGTCGTCGTTGTTGCCCTGGTAGCCGCGCACGGGACGCTCGTCGCCCGAGCGTCCGTCGTGCCGGTTGCCCTGGTACCCACCTCGGGTCGGGCTCTCGTCGCGTTGACCGCGGCGCGCCTCCTGCTCTCGGCGGACCTGCGCCCGGCGCGAGGTCGACTCGGCCTGGTCGCGGGCCGCGGCACGGCGACGCTCGGCACGGGCATCGGTCGCGGGGTCGTACTCTTCGTCGTCCTCGTCGTAGTAGTCCTTCTCGACCTCGTCGTCGGCGAGGGCCAGCTCGACGACGTCGGCCTCGTCGACGGGGGCGTCGGGGCTCTCGGTGATCGGGGCGGCGTCGACCGTCGAGTCGGCCGTGGCGTCGCGCGAGATGGTGAGGATGGCCCCGAGCTCGACCTTGGTCAGCGAGCGCATGTGGCCGACCTTGAGCGTGCCGAGGTGCAGCGGGCCGAACGACCGGCGCACGAGGTCGATGACCGGGTGGCCGACGGCCTCGAGCATGCGACGGACGATGCGGTTGCGCCCGGAGTGCAGGGTGATCTCGATCAGCGACGAGTCGGACGAACGCGAGAGACCCGCGCCACCGGCGACGAGCGTCGCCTTGTCCGCCGCGATCGGGCCGTCGTCGAGTTCGACGCCGGTCATGAGCTCGTTGAGCACGGCGGGCGTGACGACGCCCTTGACCTTCGCGATGTACGTCTTGGTGACGCCGAACGACGGGTGCGCGAGAACGTGCGCGAGCTCGCCGTCGTTGGTCAACACGAGGAGGCCGCTCGTCTCGACGTCGAGGCGGCCGACGTTGAAGAGGCGCTCTTCGTACTGCTCGGTGAACTGGCGCAGGTCGGGCCGGCCGTTCTCGTCGCTCAGGGTGCTGACGATTCCGACCGGCTTGTTGAGCATGACGTAACGGCGCGTGGCGTCGAGCTGCACGGCGCTGCCGTCGACGACGATCTTGTCTTTGGTCGGGTCGATGCGGCGGCCGGGTTCGGTGACGACCTTGCCGTTCACCGTCACCCGCCCGGCGGCGATCATGTCTTCGCTGACCCGGCGCGAGGCCACGCCCGCGGCCGCCATGACCTTCTGCAGGCGCTCGCCCGAGGCCAGCTCGGAGTCGTCGGAGGAGAACTGACTACGCGACATCGTCGAAACCCCCTTGGCCGTCCGAGAGCAGGGGCGAGATGAGCGGCAGCTCATCGAGCGAGTTGATGCCGAGATGGGTCAAGAGGAGGCCTGTCGTTTCGTAGTTGATGGCGCCTGTCTCGGGGTCGGTGGACGACTCCGTGATCAGACCGCGACCCAACAGCGTACGGACGACCGAGTCGACGTTGACCGCCCGGATCTGGGCGATGCTGCTGCGGGTGATGGGTTGCTTGTAGGCGATGACCGCCAGCGTCTCGAGAGCCGCTGAGGACAGTTTCGTCGGGTTCTGCGTCAGCACGAAATCGCGCACGACCGGATCGTGCTCGTCACGGACGTAGAATCGCCAGCCGCCACCGACCTCACGCAGCTCGAAACCCCGTCGGGTCGTGCCGTCGACACCGTCGAAATCGGCCACGAGCGTCGTGATCGCCTGCCGCACCGCGGCGACGGGTGCGCCGACGGCGGTCGCCAGGTCGACGAGCGACTGCGGCTCGTCGGCCACCATCAACAACGCCTCGAGACGACGTGCGACGGCATCGGGTGACGACGGCGACTCGTCGACGGCCTGGACCACGTCGTCGTCGGCCGTGTCGACGGACGAGGAGGCGCGGGTCGCGTCAGCCCTCATAGTCGGCCCCCAGCGCCGCGAGGTTCTCTTCGGTCCAGGTCTCGGCCACCCAGCGCACGCTGAGTTCACCGAGCGGCTCGACCTGATCGAACGAGATGGACGCGTGGCGGTACAACTCGAGCAGCGCGAGGAACCGGGCGACGACGACGCCCTTCTCGTCGATTCCCGCGACGAGCTCGCGGAAGGTGAGGACAGACCCACGACGGAGCAGCGCCACGACGACGGCCGCCTGCTCGCGGATGCTGACCAGGGGGGCGTGGAGGTGGTCCAGGCCGACCGTGGGTGTCTCGCGCGGCGTCAGCGCGAGGGTGGCGAGCGCCGCGAAGTCGTCGGGCGAGAGCGTCCAGACGAGCTCGGGGGTCGTGACGCGGTACTTCTGTTCGAGCCGCACCGAGCGGGCGTGACGCGCCGCCTCGGCAGCGCCGTGCTGGGCGAACCACTCGGCGGCCTGCTTGAAGGCCCGGTACTGCAGCAGCCGGGCGAAGAGCAGGTCGCGCGCCTCGAGGAGGGCGACGTCCTCGGCGTCGACGAGCTCGCCCTGGGGCAGCAGCCCCGCCACCTTGAGGTCGAGAAGCGTCGCCGCGACGACGATGAACTCGCTGGCCTGGTCGAGGTTCTCGTCGGTGTCGATGCGACGGAGGAACGACAGGAACTCGTCGGTCACGGCGCTGAGGGCGACCTCGGTGATGTCCATCTCGCGCCTGCTGATCAGCGAGAGCAGCAGGTCGAACGGCCCGCTGAAGTTCTCGAGCCGCACCTCGAAGCCCGGCGAGACCTCCGGGCCCGCGAGGGCGGTCTCGTCGGCGCCGGCCTCGGCGGTCGCCGACTCAGGCCGCGGCACCACGCGCGATCAGCTCTCGGGCCAGCTGGCGGTAGGCCTGCGCCGCCGGGTGCTCGGGGGCGAACTTGGTGATCGGGGTGCCGGCGACCGAGGCGTCGGGGAACTTCACGGTGCGGCCGATGACGGTCTCGAGCACCTGGTCGTCGAACGCCTCGACGACGCGTTCGAGCACCTCGCGGCTGTGCAGGGTGCGCGAGTCGAACATGGTCGGCAGGATGCCGTCGAGGGTGATCGCGGGGTTGAGCCGGTCGCGCACCTTCTCGATGGTCTCGACGAGCAGGGCGACGCCGCGGAGGGCGAAGAACTCGCACTCGAGCGGGATGAGTACGCCGTGCGCCGCGGTGAGGGCGTTGACCGTCAGTAGGCCGAGCGAGGGCTGGCAGTCGATCAGGACCACGTCGTACTCGTCGCTGACCTGGCGCAGGATGCGCGCGAGGATCTGCTCGCGGGCGACCTCGTTGACGAGGTGCACCTCGGCGGCGGAGAGGTCGATGTTGGCCGGCATGACGTCGAGGTTGTCGACGCGGGTGGGCACGATGACGTCGTGCGCGTCCTTCACGGCACCGATCATCAGGTCGTAGATCGTGGCCTGGTCGTGGGACTGCACGCCGAGGCCGGCCGTCAGCGCACCCTGCGGATCGAAGTCGATGGCCAACACGCGACGGCCGTACTCGGCGAACGCGGCGCCGAGGTTGATCGTCGTGGTGGTCTTGCCGACGCCGCCCTTCTGGTTGCAGAGGGTGATGATGCGGGCCGGGCCGTGGCTCGACAGGGGCGCGGGAGTCGGGAACTCGGTGCGCGGGCGCCCGGTGGGGCCGTTCGCGGGGACGGTCGCCGGAGCGCTCTCGAAGAGGGCGGGGGTGCTCGAGGTCGGCTTGGTGCTCACGGGTACGAGAGTACCGGCGCCCCCCGACGCCGACGGGCTGCCGCGCCCGGCCCGTCACCAGGAAGCCTCATGCCTTGCTTGAGGGTTTTGCCTGGTCAGCGCCAGGTCGGGGCCGGGTCGGCCTCGGGTCCCCGCCTGGTGGGCGCCGGGTCGACGTCTGGTCGTCGCCGGGTCGTCACGCGGGTGACGACGCCCACCGGGCACGCGGGTGCGCCGTCGCGTAGACGTCCCGCAGCGCGTCCGCCGTCACCAGCGTGTAGATCTGCGTCGTCGCGACCGACGAGTGCCCGAGCAACTCCTGCACGACCCGGACGTCGGCCCCGCCCTCGAGCAGGTGCGTCGCGAACGAGTGCCGCAACGTGTGCGGCGACACCTCGATGCCGAGCTGGGCCCGGTCGGCCGCCGCCTGGATGATCAGCCACGCGTTCTGCCGGGACACCCGGGCCCCGCGCGTGCCGAGGAACAGCGCGGGC
The DNA here is from genome assembly GCF_014839405.1 of Frigoribacterium sp. CFBP 13605. Taxonomy (NCBI): domain Bacteria; kingdom Bacillati; phylum Actinomycetota; class Actinomycetes; order Micrococcales; family Microbacteriaceae; genus Frigoribacterium; species Frigoribacterium sp. CFBP 13605. The sequence continues at coordinate 15,206 of NZ_JACYNS010000033.1, forward strand.
GTCGGGTCTCCCCGCGGCGAGAACACCGGTCGGGCCCTCACCAGGTAGGCGTCGAGCGCCCGGCGCGCGTAGCTGCCGAGCGGGACGACGCGCTGCTTGTTCCCTTTGCCGAACAGGCGCACGACGTCGCCCTCGATCACGTCGTCGACGTTGAGCGACACGGCCTCGCTCACACGTGCCCCCGTCGCGTAGAGCAGCTCGAGCAGGGCCTTGTCGCGCAGTCGGGTCGGTTCGTCACCGTCCGTCGCGGCGAGCAGCGCCTCGACCTGACCCACCGAGATCGCCTTGGGCAGACGACTCGGCAGCTTGGGCGGCCGGGTGGTGGCTGCCACGTCCGCCGCGACCAGCCCCTCCTCGAGCGCGAAGCGGTGGAAACCGCGCACCGACGACAACACCCGGGCCACCGAGGAGGCGCCGAGCGGCTTCTCGGCGCGGGTCGCCAGAGCCGCGGGGAACGTCGCGACGTCCGCGGCCTCGACCTCGTCCAGGGTGCGCCGTCCGGCCTCCGCCAGGTGCGCTCGCCAGAGGACGAGGTCGCGGCGGTACGCGGCGGTCGTGTTCGGGCTGAGGCCACGCTCGACCGAGACGTGCCTCAGGTACCTGTCCAGCGCCTCCTCGATCGTCACGAGGTCAGGCTACGGCCGGGACCGCCGTGCCACCTCGGCGACGCACGCCTCAGCGGGACGCGACCGCGGCGAGCGCCGCGATGCTGAGGATCGAGTTGTGCAGCCGGCCGGCCAGCACTCCGTCGACGATCTCGTCGAGCGAGACCCAGCGCTTCTCGATGTCGGCTTCTTCGTCGCTCCGCTCGAACGCGTCCGCCGTGGCGCCGACGCCGGTCGCCCGGAAGACCGTGACCATCTCGTCGTTGCCGCCGGGTGTGGTGTGGAACGAGACGAGCTCGTCCCAGTTCGTCGCCTGCAGGTCGGCCTCTTCGGCGAGCTCGCGCTTCGCGGCGTCGAGCTTGCTCTCACCCTCGGCGTCGAGCAGGCCGGCGGGCAGTTCCCAGTCGCGGGAGCGGATCGGGTGCCGGTACTGCTTGATCACGAGCACGCGCTGCTGGTCGTCGACGGCCAGCACCGCCACGGCACCGGTGTGCGCGACGTACTCGCGCACCATCGGCGAGCCGTTGTAGTCGACGGTGTCGCGCTTGACGTTCCAGACCGCGCCTTCGAAGACGACCTCGGACTTCGTGATCGTCGGCGACGCCGGTTCGTCGGCGAGCGGCTCACCGGTCGCGTCGGTCACGCCACGACCTCGGCGGCGTCGGCTTCGTCGGCGAACAGCTTGCTCGCATCGTGGCGCTCGAGCGACGCCGCCACGAGCCCGGCGAACAGCGGGTGTGCGTCGTTGGGGCGGGACCGCAGTTCGGGGTGGGCCTGCGTCCCGATGTAGAACGGGTGGACGTCGCGGTCGAGTTCGACGTACTCGACGAGCGTGCCGTCGGGTGAGGTGCCCGAGAAGCGCAGGCCCGCGTCGGCGATCTGCTGACGGTACTGGTTCGAGACCTCGTAGCGGTGACGGTGACGCTCGGACACCAGCTCGGACCCGTAGAGGTCGGCGGCGAGCGAACCCGGCGTCAACGCGGCCGGGTAGAGGCCGAGGCGCATGGTGCCGCCCAGGTCACCGTCGGCGATGATGTCGACCTGCTCGGCCATGGTCGCGACCACCGCGTACTCGGTGTCGGGGTCGAACTCGGACGAGGAGGCGCCGGTCAGGCCGGCCTCGTTGCGCGCGTACTCGATGACCATGCACTGCAGGCCGAGGCACAGGCCGAGTGCCGGCAGGCCGTTCTCGCGGGCGAAGCGCAGCGCACCGAGCTTGCCCTCGATGCCGCGGATGCCGAAGCCACCGGGCACGCAGATGCCGTCCACCTGGCTGAGGGCCTTCGCGGCGCCCTCGGCGGTCTCGCAGTCGTCGGAGGGGATCCAGGTCAGCGACACCTTGGTCTGGTGTGCGAACCCGCCGGCCTTGAGGGCCTCGGTGACCGAGAGGTAGGCGTCGGGCAGGTCGATGTACTTGCCGACCAGGCCGATCGTGACCTCGTGCTTCGGCTCGTGGACGGCGGTCAGGACGGGCTGCCAGCCCGACCAGTCGACCTCGCCGGCCTTCTCGTCGAGGCCCAGGTGGTCGATGATGTACGCGTCGAGCCCCTGGTCGTTGAGCATGGCCGGGATGTCGTAGATGCTCGCGACGTCCTTCGCGTTGACCACGGCGTCCTCGTCGACGTCGCACATCAGGGCGATCTTCTTCTTGTTGCTCTCGCTGACCGGACGGTCGCTGCGCAGCACGAGGGCGTCGGGCTGGATGCCGATCGAGCGCAGGGCCGCGACGCTGTGCTGGGTCGGCTTGGTCTTCTGCTCCCCCGACGCGCCCATGTAGGGCACGAGGGAGACGTGCACGAAGAAGACGTTCTTGCGACCGAGCTCGTGGCGCACCTGACGGGCGGCCTCGATGAACGGCTGGCTCTCGATGTCGCCGACCGTGCCGCCGACCTCGGTGATGATCACGTCGGGCTTGGGGTCGTCGTCGGCCTGCTGGCGCATGCGCCGCTTGATCTCGTCGGTGATGTGCGGGATGACCTGCACGGTGTCACCGAGGTACTCGCCGCGTCGTTCCTTCGCGATGACGGTCGAGTAGATCTGCCCCGTCGTGACGTTCGCCGACTGGCCGAGGTCGATGTCGAGGAACCGCTCGTAGTGGCCGATGTCGAGGTCGGTCTCGGCGCCGTCGTCGGTGACGAAGACCTCACCGTGCTGGAACGGGTTCATGGTGCCCGGATCGACGTTCAGGTACGGATCGAGCTTCTGCATGACGACCCGCAACCCGCGGGCCGTGAGCAGATTGCCCAGGCTGGCGGCCGTCAGGCCTTTTCCGAGGGAGGAGACGACGCCTCCGGTGACGAAGATGTGCTTCGTCGTGCTGGCATCTGGACCCGAGTTCTCAACGTTCACCACGGGATTCCATCCTATGTCACACCGAGCCGTTCCGACAGACCACGCCTGTTACGAACGTGTGTCGGCCGTGGCCGGTCGTCGGGCCGACGAGGCGAGTTCGAGCAGTTCACGGGCGTGTTCGAGACCGCTGGAGCTGTCGGGCAGCCCTGAGAGCAGACGGGCCATCTCGGCGACGCGCTCGTCGCCCTCGAGCTGGTGCACGCTGCTCGCCGTCACCTCGCCCGAGGCGTCCTTCACGACGCGGAGGTGGTTGGTGGCGAACGCGGCGACCTGGGCCAGGTGCGTCACCACGATGACCTGTGCCCGTTCGGCGAGCGCCGCCAGGCGTCGGCCGATCTCGATCGCGGCCGAACCGCCGACGCCGGCGTCGACCTCGTCGAAGACGAAGGTGGGCACGTCGCTCGACCCGGCCATGACGACCTCGAGCGCGAGCATGACGCGCGAGAGTTCGCCGCCGGACGCGCCCTTGCCGAGGGGGCGGGGCTCGCTGCCGGGGTGCGGCCTCAGCAGGAGCGACACGACGTCGCCGCCGCTCGTCCCGAGCTCGTCCCGAGGCGAGACCTCGACGACGATCTCGGCACCGGTCATGGCGAGGGCGCTCAGCTCGGCGCTGACCCGCGTCGAGAGGTCGGCCCCGGAGGCGCGGCGCAGGTCCCCGAGGACGCCCGCCCGTCGTTCGGCCTCGGCCCGCAGCTCGGCGACCTCGTCGTCGAGGTGCGCGAGGCGGTCGTCGTCGCCGTCGAGCTCGACCAGGCGTCGGCTGCCGTCGTCGAGGAGGCGGATGACGTCGTCGAGGGTGGGGCCGTACTTGCGGACGAGCCCGGCGAGGTCCGCGCGGCGGGTCTGCACCGACTCGAGTTCGACGGCCACGTCGGCGTCGAGGGTGCCGAGGTAGCTCGACAGGCGGGAGGCGGATTCGCCGACCTGCACGCTGACCTCGGCCAGCAGGTCGGCGATGGGCTCGAGCGCCGGGTCGTGCGGGGCGACGCGTTCGATCTGACGGCGTGCCTCCTCCACGAGGGAGACGACGTCGCGGGTCCCGTCGACCGCGTCGGTCGAGAGCACCTCGTGGGCGAGGCCGGCTGCCAGCCTGAGGTCTTCGGCGTTGCTGAGTCGCTCGGCCGCGGCATCGAGCTCGTCGAGTTCGTCGGCCACGGGGGCGAGGCCTTCGATCTCGTCGATCGCGGCCCGCAGGGTGTCGGCCTCGTCACGTCGGGCGTCGCGGTCGCGGGTGATCTCGTCGAGTTCTGCTCGGGCGGCCAGCCAGGCGTCGTACGCGCCACGGTAGTGTGCGGCGGCCTCGGCGAGGGCGGCCCCGCCGTGCGCGTCGACGGCCGCGCGTTGGGCGGCAGCGGACTTCAGTCGGATCTGCTCGGACTGGCCGTGGACCACCACGAGGTGGTCGGCGAGGTCGCCGAGCACGCCGATCGGGGCCGTGCGTCCGCCGACCACCGCACGGCTACGTCCCTCGGCCGAGACCACGCGACTGAGGAAGAGCTCGCCGTCGTCGACGTCGCCGCCCGCGTCCCGGACGCGCTCGACGATGGCCCCCTCGGCAGGGACCAGCCAGCGCCCGTCCACGACGGCCTGGGGGCTGCCCGAGCGGACGACGCCGCTCTCGGCACGCTGACCGAGCAGCAGGCCGAGCGCCGAGACGACCATGGTCTTGCCCGCCCCCGTCTCGCCGGTGACGGCCGTGAAGCCGGGGCCGAGCGGCAGGGTCGCGCGACCGATCACGCCGAGGTCGCGGATCGAGATCTCTTCGATCATCGGTCGCCCTCGCGGGCCGGATCGGACGTGGTCGGGGTGATGGTGGCCCCGACGGCGACGTCCTCGACGGTGGCCGGTCCGCGCCAGCCCGTGACGGGGAGCTGGAACTTGGCCACGAGGCGATCGGTGAACGGGCCCGTCCGCAGGCGGGCCAGTCGCACGGGCTGGTCGGAGCGGCTGCACTCGACCCGGGCCCCCGGGGGCAGGTCGTGCTCGCGGCGACCGTCACACCACAGGATGCCGCGAGCGTCCGTGCGGCTCAGCACCTCGACGGCGAGCACCGAGTCGGGCCCGACGACGAGTGGTCGGGCGAAGAGCGCGTGGGCGCTGAGCGGCACGAGCAGCAAGGCCTGCACGGCAGGCCACACCACCGGGCCGCCGGCCGAGAACGAGTAGGCCGTCGAGCCGGTCGGCGTGGACATGACCACGCCGTCGCAGCCGAACGACGACAGGGGACGACCGTCGACCTCGATGACGACCTCGAGCATGCGCTCGCGTGAGGCCTTCTCGACCGTGGCCTCGTTCATGGCCCAGGTCTCGTAGACGACCTCGTCACCGTTGGTGACCTTGACGTCGAGCGCGAACCGCTCCTCGACCTCGTAGTCGGCCGCGAGGACGCGGGCGACGGTGTCGGCCATCTCGTCGCGCTCGCTCTCGGCCAGGAACCCGACGTGGCCGAGGTTGACCCCGACGATGGGAGCGCGGGTACCGCGGATCAACTCGGCGGCACGGAGGATCGTGCCGTCGCCACCCAGGACGATGACGCATTCGAGGTCGTCGCAGGCCACGCCGTCGAACAGGATCTCGACGTCGTCGATGGCGGCCGTGGGCTGGGCCCGACGGATGTCGTCCCACTCGTCGCGGGGAAGGACGGGAACCACACCGGCGTCGCCCAACAACCCGCAGACCTCGAGGGCGGCGTCGATGGAGTCGGGACGCCCCGTGTGCGAGACGACCAGGATGTGTCGTGTCGAAGAGATGTCGTTCACCCTCTCGTCAAGCTGTCGGCCGTGCTGAGCCATTCTGTCGGATTCGTCCCGACCGAGGCCGAGAAGTGCACACAGTACTCGCGGTTGCCCGAGCCGCCGACGATCGGGGACGAGATGAGCCCGGCCGTGCCGAGCCCCAGGTCGTGGGCGGCCCACAACACCGTGGTGACGGCCTCGTTCCGCAGCACGGGGTCGAGCACGAGACCCTCCCGGACGCCCTGTCGGCCGACCTCGAACTGCGGCTTGATCAGCAGGACGAAGTCGTTGTCCACACCCACGCTCGCCACGAGTGCGGGCAGCACCATCGTCAGGGAGATGAACGACACGTCGGCCACCACGAGCGACACCGAGGAGGCACGGGTCGTCAACGCCGCGAACCGCTCGGCCGTCAGGTAGCGCGCGTTCTCGCCCTCGACGATCGTGACTCGCGGGTCGAAACGAACCGGGTTGGCCAACTGACCGTGGCCGACGTCGAGGGCGACCACGTGCTCGGCCCCGCGCTCGAGGAGGACCTGCGTGAACCCGCCCGTGGACGCTCCGACGTCGAGGGCCGTCCGGCCCGTGGGGTCGACCCGGAACGCGTCGAGCGCACCCAGGAGTTTGTGTGCCGCACGACTCACGTAGTGGTCGAGGCCGGCGACGGCGACGTCGTCCGACTCGCCCACCCGAGCGGACGCCTTGACCACTCCCACGCCGTTGACGGTCACCAATCCGTCCGACAACAAGCGGGCGGCATGCGTCCGTGACCGGGCGAGACCACGCCGGGCGAGGACCGAGTCGAGTCGATCCCCCGGCGCTTCGGCGGCCGTCATCGACCGCCCTGACCGATGTCGTCGGTGGTGCCCTCGAGCACGGCGCGGAGCTCGTCGTGGATCGCGGCGAAGGCCTCGGCCCGCGAGGACAAGGGGAGGGACTCGATGCCCGACAGCTGCTCGGCGGACGCCACCTGCGCCTCCTGACGGTCTGCGGCGTCCACGACGTCGAGGTCGGTGTCGCCGCGGACGGTCGCGTCGGGATGGTCGCTCATGGTGCCGTCCAGACTAGCCGCCGCCCCTGACGGTCGGGTCGGGAGCGATCAGCCGTCGGCGTGCAGCTTCGGGTCGACGTCGAGCCCGTAGATGGCCTTGCCTGTCCCCCACACCGCGGCGGCCCCCGCGCGCAGCAGGTCGACGGGGTCGCCTCCGTCGGACAACACCCGCACCACGTGACCGCGGACGGCGACGCTCGCCCCACGGACCGTGACGACGTGCACGTCCTCTTCGTCGTGTTCGACGGTGTCGGGATACGGCTGGTCCAACTCACGGAGGTCGCCGACGATGAAGTCCGGCCGGGACTTCGCGTCGGCGGCGAGCACCTGCTTCGCGCCGTCGATGCCGGTCAGCACCAGGATCGAGACGAGTCCCGCGGCATTCGCGCCGACGATGTCGGTGTCGAGCCGGTCCCCGATGAACGCGGCCTTCGTCGCCCCGAACCTCTCGACGGCCGCGGTGAAGATCGGGGTCTCGGGCTTGCCGGCGGTCACGGGCAGGCGCCCGACGGCCGTGTGGACCGCGGACACCAGCGTTCCGTTGCCGGGCGCGACACCACGCTCCTGCGGGATCGTCCAGTCCGTGTTCGTCGCGATCCACGGGATGCCCGTGTGCAAGGCGACGGACGCCTCGGCGAGCTGCGCCCATCCGACGTCAGGGCTGAAACCCTGCACGACCGCCGCGGGCGCGTCGTCGGCCGAACGGGTGACGACGAAGCCCTCGGCCTCGAGCACCGACGTCAGGCCCTCGCCGCCGACGACCAGCACCGTCGAGCCGGCGGGCACGGCATCGACGAGGAGGCGCACGGCGGCCTGCGGGGACGTCACCACGTCGTCCGCGTCCACCTCGAGTCCGTAACCGGCCAGTTGACCGGCCACCGTCTCGGCGGTCCGCGACGCGTTGTTCGTGACGTACCCGACGCGACGGGTACGAGCCAGGTCCGTCAGGCTCTCGACCGCGTGGTCGATGGCGTGCCGCCCCCGGTAGACGACCCCGTCGAGGTCGGCGAGGACGGTGTCGACGCCGTCGAGAGGCGTCACCGCGTCAGGCACGGTGGTCGTCGACGTGGTCCGTGCCCTGCGGGGTCGTCTCGGGATCGGCAGTCTCATCGTGGTGGCCCTGCTCCTCGTCGTGCTGCTCGTCCGCGCGGTCGTCCGGACGCTGCTCGGGTCCGTCGAGGTCGTCGGCGCCGCCCTGGGACTCCCCTGGCACGCCGTCGGGCTCGCCGAGCGCCAGCTCACCGGGCTCGTCAGACATCGGTTCATCCGACTCTTCGATGGTCAGCTCACCGGGCTCGTCGAGGGCGACGGGTCGTTCGTCGGAGAATTCGACGTCCTCCTCGACGATCTCCACGGTCTCGCCGTCGGCGCCACCGTGTTCGAGGGCCGCGAGAGCGTCCTCGGCCCGGTCGGCGAGTTCGAGCCACTTCTCCCCCTCGTCGGGGCGACCCAGATCCTCGAGGACCGTGCCGTAGGCGGCGAAGAGGGCCGGGCTGTAGCTGAAAGCCTTCGTCCGGTCGAGTTGGGGGATCTCGAGCTCGCCCAGAGCAGCTTGGGGTTGGCCGAGGTCGAGACGGGCACCCGACATCGCGATGGCCAGTGAGACGCGCACCTGGACGTCGAGTGTCGACACGTCGACGGACCGCCCGAGCTCGAGCGCCCGCTCGGGACGACCCAGACCTCGTTCACTGTCGACCATGAGAGGCAACTGGTCATCACGGCCCGAGATGCGACGGTAGGTGCGTAGTTCGCGGAGGGTGAGGGCGTAGTCCCCCACCTGGTAGGCCGTGATGGCGATCGTCTCGCGGACGACGGAGATGCGCCCGGCCCGACGTCCTGCCGAGAGGGCGTGCTTGTGGGCCTCCTCCGGGTCCTCGTCGATCAGACGACCAGCCATGACCAGGTGCTTGGCCACCCAGTCCGCGTTCTCCTTGCTGAGCGTCTTGAGCTCACCACGGGCGACCTTGTCCAGATCACGGGGCTCGACGTCATCCGGGACGTGCGCGACCTCTTGCGCCGGACGGACCGACTTGATGCCGAACGGGTCACGGTCTTCCGGGGTCTCGCGGGGCGTCCAGCCCTCTCGACGATCACCACGTCCCGTCGAACCGGTACGAGGCCCTGCTCCGCGACGATCGTCGCCACCCGGGCGACCACCGCGCTGCGGACGGTCGCCCGACGACGGACGATCTCCCCGCTGAGGCCGGTCACCATACGAGGGACGATCCCCTCGCTGGGGCCGATCACCGTAGGGCGGACGATCCCCGCGCTGTGGCCCGCCGCTCGAGGGTCGCCCCCCGCTGGGGCGTCCGTTGAAGGGACGTCCCTCGGACGGACGCTCGCCGCGCGGAGAACGCCCGCCGGCCGGGCGATCGCTCGACGATCGGCCCCGGTCACCGAATGAGGGCCGGCCTGTGCCCCCACCGCGGTTCGCCCCACTGCTGCCAGAGCCCGAGGAGGGACGGCGTGGGCCGTCCTTGCGGTCGTCGTCGTCGCGATCAGTCACCGAAGTGCTCCTCTGTTGTTCTCTGCCAGCTGTCGAGTTGTGAAGGGTCGACTCTACCAAAGCGACCACGACTGCAGGAGGCGCGGTTCGGCTGGGCGAGAATCGTCCCGTAACGCAGAAAAGCCGCCCCAACTGGGGCGGCTCTTCTGGTGTTTCGTGTGCTGTTCGCACTAAAAGGAGTCCGGCGGTGTCCTACTCTCCCACAAGGTCCCCCTTGCAGTACCATCGGCGCTGAGAGTCT